>JAJHSH010000001.1 GCA_022683945.1 Candidatus Acetothermia bacterium
CACCCCACTGGGGAAGGTGATCCGACCCTGCAGTGACGCCAAGCCCCCTTGCGCCGTCAGCTCCTGCACTCGTAACTCGATAAAGCGCGTCGCCCCGTCGGGCATAGCAACCGACGTGAGATAGACCGCAGGCCCGCTGGGCGGAGCGATTCCCAAAAAGCCCACGCAGCCCGTGAGCGTGCTCAGAAGCCCTAGTGCTAAGAGCAGCGTAGCGATCTTTCGGGAACGGCGCAGGAGCAGCAAGAAGAGCATGGGGAGCAGGACGAGTAGGAGACCCTCTCCCTTCCAGGGAGAGGGCTGGGGTGAGGGTGGAAGCTGGGTGAATCCCGGAATCCCCGTAGGCAGACCGATCCCCTTCTTGGCGATCGCCGTGGCATCAGCCAAATCCACATCACGATCGCAATTGACATTCGCTGCTGTCCACGCTGCGTCTGTTAAGGTGCTAACGCCGTCGGCATGCTGCTGCACCATGCGTGCATCAATTGTGTTGATCTTATTATCCCCATTGACGTCACCCGGTGTCACTGCGGTGATAATCGTCGGATCGTTTGAAGCGGGTGTAAAAGGGTTGTCCGTCAGTGCGCTGGACTCATTGGAACCGTTGAAGTCCGCATCAAAGAAGACCGTCCCTTGGTTAGAGATGCTTGTTCCTGTAGCCACATTGTGCATGACTCTCCAGAAAATGCTGACGCTGGTATTGGGAGCCAAACTGCCATTCCAAGTGAGCATGGTGCCGTCGAAACCTACAATGCCGCTCGTGGCCTCAGCGCTCATATGCAATGTCCCTGCAGGCAACATATCTTCGAATTCGTTACCCGGATTATCCGGTTGTGCTATAACCGAGCTGATATTGATGATTGTGATCAGATACGTGATGAGCCGATAGCCTTCTTCACAGCTGGCTGAACTGGCTGTCTTGAGTGCTCTGAGCGCAAAACCTGTAGTGATGGTGAAATTGCCCTCAGAGTCTCTTTGTGTAAAGTTACCGACCCGGTCTGTGCAGAGGACGCGCACACGGGCGCTGCTCGTGTCGATATTGGGCACTTTCCAGCTGAAAGCGCCATCGTTCTCGGTAGAACCGGCGATCACATAGGGGAATGTCCCTCCTGCATCTGTAGAGTAGTACAGCGCAATGGGTGCTGCGCCAAAATGAAGATCAGTACAATACCAAAGAATGTTGAATGAACTTTCGCCAGAGATAATCTCACCGCCGTTGGGAGTTATCAACTTAACCGCAGGTGGGGTGTTGTCGATCTGCACAGCGCCAATCTGAGTGGTTGTGCCCGTTACCGTGGTGTTATCCACAACCTCGACCAGCACATCCTTTGCCCCCTCTGAAAAGCTGATAGGAAGAGCGCATACGAGCGTATGGGCTCCCGCGCTGATCGCTCCCGTATTGCAGACTGCACCGTCGACTCTAATGCTATACACGCCTGCTTCGTCGGTCGTGAAGCTCACGCTCAGGCTATCGCCTTGCTTTCTGTATGCGGGAGCGAGTGCCGTAGGACTAGTGATAGTTACATAAGGCGGTTTGTGTGCTTTCGGCGTACCGTTGATGAAGTTACTATTCGCATCGCGCCCGTTGCGCTGAATCTGATTATTGGTAGCCCAGTTGGCGTCAGAGTCAGGGGCCAAGAGATCCAAGCGCTCCATCGTTGCTTTGAGCACTTCGCTGCCAGCGGGCCAGAGACCCCCATTTGCATTTGCTGTGTCAATGATGTTATTAGAAGGGTCTTTCAGTGTGAGAGCTTCACCAGAGTTCGAGAGCGCTCCGCTGTAGACACAGTCAGCCGTGACATCACTGATCGTTGTGTCGTCGGTTCTTTCGAGCAAGAGAAAGCCTTGCGCAGGGATGACAAGATTACTACAAATAGACGAACTGAACGTGATCGTGGGTATGCCGTCAGCGGCTACTAGCTGCCAGCTCACCAGAGAGATAGCTTGGTTTGTAGCATTGTACAGCTCGATCCATTCGTCGTTGGCATCGGCTTCTGTTCCCATCCAGGCAATCTCACTGATGACAACGTCGAGAGCGCTGAAAGAAGCCCGTTGGCGCAGCGCCTTTGGAGTACCATTGATGGGATTGTTATTGGCATCAAGTCCGTTGCGATGGACGCCATCGTTGGTGTCCCAATTAGCGTCGGAGTCTGCTGCTGCAAGATCTATGCGTTCCATCGTGGCTCTGGGAGAAGTAGTGCCCGCAGGCCACGCGCCGCCGTTGCCGTTGGCTGTATCTATGATATTATTCGCAGCGTCACGCAAGGCCAGCGCTTCCCCCGAATCGGAGAGCGCCCCGGTGTAGATACAGTCGGCAGCGATATCGTTCACCGTGCTATTGCTCGTGCGCTCTAACAAAAAGAAGCCTTTGGCGGGAATCGAGAGATTGCTGCAGTTTGTCGAACTGATCGTAAAGTTGGGCGAGCTGTCGGTGAGCGAGACCACTCGCCAGCCATTGAGGCTGACTGCTTGGTTTGTGTTATTATAAAGCTCGATCCATTCGTGGGCCGAGTTGGCCGCCGTCCCCATCCAAGCGACCTCGCTGATGACAACATCTCCGGAGTTGACGGATGAGACCATCGCGGCGTTGGCAGCAACCGATAAAGCCAGCCCAAGAAGCAGAAGCCCTAGAAAACCCTGCTGCCCAGAGTAGCGGCGCATAGCGCTTCCTCAATGTTTTGTGCTGAACTGTTTTATGCCCTGATACTACTTATTATGACGTTTTTATTCGAAAACAGTATAACACAAATAGGCGGAAAGCGTCAAGCGCGGCTTATCCCTGCCCGCGCAAGAGATACTTCTGAATCTTCCCCGACGCCGTCTTGGGAAGCTGCTGCACAAACTCGATCTCCCGCGGATGCTTGTACGCCGCCAGTTCTCTGAGACAGTGCTGCTGAATCTCTTCAGCCAACTTGTCCGAGGGCATATGTCCCGGCTTGAGCACCACATACGCTTTGACCGTCTCCCCCTTGCGCTCGTCGGTCATCCCCACAACGGCGCACTCCGCCACCGCCGGATGCTCATAAAGCACTTGTTCTACTTCCTTGGGGAAGACTTTCACCCCCCCAACGTTGATCATATCTTTCACGCGATCTACTATATAATAATAGCCCTCTTCGTCCACATAGCCCAAGTCGCCCGTATGAAAAAAACCTTCAGAATCTATCGCTTGCTTGGTTGCTTCTGGATTGTTGTGATAGCCCTTCATCACCATCGGCCCGCGAATACACAGCTCGCCCACTTGGCCGATGGGCAAACGCTTATTCTGCTCATCTACGATCTTGCACTCAGCCCCCTCGATGGGCCAGCCGATCGAGCCGATCTTGGGCTTAGCCGCTGCTAGGTTCGTATGCGTCACCGGAGAGGTCTCCGTTAAGCCGTATCCTTCGTAAACAGTCAGACCGAGCTTCTTTTGCATCGCTTCGATGAGGGGCACAGGCATCTTCGCCCCGCCGGAGCTGCAGAGCTTCAGCGAGCTTAGGTCATACTCCCCTGCCTTGGGATGGTTGAGCAAGTCAATATAGAGCGTGGGCACACAGACCATGCTGGTAATTTTGTGCTCTTGGATGAGCTGCATCGCCCACTCGGCCTCCCAGCGGATCATCGGATAGATCGTGACCCCCATCGAGAGCGGCGTGAGCATCAGCACGGTCATTCCCGTGATGTGAAACATGGGGATGGGAACTAAGAGTCTTTCGCCGGTGCCCCTCGCTTGCATCAGTTTCAGCACGCTCCGAATGTTGCTACTGAGATTCTTATGAGTGAGCAGGACGCCCTTGGGCTTGCCCGTCGTCCCCGACGTATAGGGCATGAGCGCCAGATCGTCGTCGGCGCGTTCGACAAAATGCGGCGGGTGTTTTAAAAGCTCATCGAAATTGGGAAAATCCGAGCCCGGCCCTACTACGTAGACTTTCAAGTCGGGCAGCTCTTCGGCGGCTTTGGCTACTTCTTCGAGCATGAGGACCGGCGCGATGATGAGCTTGGATCTAGAATCTGTGATCTGATGTATAATCTCACGCTTTTTTAGAGTCGGGTTCATCGGGCTGGGGACGCAGCCGGCTTGGAAGCCGCCCCAGATAGAGATCACAAATTGGGGCAGATTGGGCATATAAACAGCGAAGCGGTCTCCGGGCTGCAGGCCCAGCGCTTTCAGCCCGCCGGCGAAACGACCGGTCCAATCAGAGAGCTCTTTATAGCTGATCGGCCTTGGGGGAATGCCCATAGTGGGGATACCGGGGAAATGGACGGCCGTGCGGTCGGGGTTCTCTTGCGCAGCCTGTTCGAAGAGCCGGGCGACGTTCATAGCTCTGCCTCCTTTGAGAATATTCTTTGGGCTAATACTAACCGAAGATTTTGCTGTTGACAAGCCCCCGCCCTTTCCCCGTAGAATGGAGCCTATGACGCTCTTCACCGTCGCGCTCTGTCTCTGCTCTTTGGGGTGGTCTGGGGCGGTTCGCGAACCGCCTCTACCGCTGGGATTGCACTGGCAAACGATAGAAACTGCACACTTCCGCGTGATCTTCCCCGTCGGGTTAGAAGGACTCGCTCAAGAAGCCGTTGTAGCACTCGAAGCGGCGCGCGGTGCTCTGCAAGAGCGGGGCTATGTTCCCACCGATAAGATCGATCTCGTCCTGCACGATAGCAGCGATCTGGGCGAAGTAACTGTAGATGTGCTGAGCAACAGAATTCTTCTCTCTGTGGCGCAGGCCGAATGCGCCGCTCCGGTGGAGAGTCTCCTGCAAGCTGCAATCTTTGAGGGCTATGAGTCTCTAGTGCGTCGAAGCGCTGGGCCAGACGCTCCGCAGATCTTGCGCCCATGGCTGCGCCTCTGGCGTGCTTGGCGAGAGAGTGGGGTCGAAGCGCTGTGCGACGTCACAGATGCTTCTCCCCTACAGATCCCCTCACCCGATGGGCAACAGATTCTCACCCTCAAGCGCGACTGGTACCGGCACTTTTATTTTTATGGCGATCTCTATCTCTTTAACAGAAGAACCGGACGCGAAGAGCGCCAGACCGAAGGCGCACGGGTCTATCGCGCAGCGTTCTTCCCCGACGGCCAGAGAGTTCTCGTAGCTCAGTATCGTTGGGGGGATCAAGGCCCGGTCTTGAGCGTCTTAGACTTACAGACAAGAGAGATCACGCTGCTCAAAGAATTTTCTCTGCACGATTATTTTCCCCACTCGTTGGCCGTCTCGCCCGACGGTAAGACTTTAGCTCTGTCGCTCTGGCGGCGCGGCGGCTTTCAAGATATTTATCTATCTCCCTTTCCCCCTCCCTGGCCCTCCCCGTATACGGGGAGGGAACGGGTGGGG
>JAJHSH010000021.1 GCA_022683945.1 Candidatus Acetothermia bacterium
CAACGCAACTATTACGAACACATCATCCGCAGCGAGGAATCGCTGAACCGGATCCGTCAGTACATCCTCGATAACCCACAGCGATGGACTTACGACAGGGAGAACCCGGCGGCTACAGCACTGGAACCGGAGGACGCATGGTTGCCTTAGTTAATAAGGTGCCTAAGATAACACCGAGGCCGTGGTGAGTTGGGCCAGCGGCTCGCGATGCTGGCACTGCTTGCTGCTGCAAACGGCCTCTTCTTCAGCGTTTGCCACCAAGACCCCCTCTTTACAGTTAGGACAAGGCTTGATGGGCGTCCGACTAACGGTGAAGTCGCATTCGGGATAGTTTTCACAGCCCCAGAAGCTCCGCCCGCCCTTGCGCGCGTAACGCTTCACTAAGGCACCGCTACATTTGGGGCAACGTACCGAAGATTCTTCGCGAACTCTCGCGGCTTTCTCGATCCCGTCGCAGTTTGGATAGCGCGTGCAGCCGTAGAACGGCCCGTAGCGCCCGCGACGCAGCGCCATCGGTGCGCCGCACTTCGGGCAGGGCTTCTCTGTTAAGTTCTCATTGCTGGATTTTGACATCTCACCCCCGTCTTCTGATTCTAACGGGCGTGTGTAACGACACTTGGGGAAGCCCGAACAAGAATAAAATTGCCCATAGCGCCCCGTGCGAATGAGCAGTTTCTTTCCACACTCCGGACAGATCTCTTCCGTCTCGATGGGCTGGGGCTTGAGGGACTCCATCTCGGTCTTGGCCTTTTCATAGGCGCTGGAAAACTCGCCGTAAAACTCCTCCAAAACTTTAATCCACTCCAGATCGCCCTCTTCTATTTTATCCAGCTCTTCTTCGATCAAAGCTGTAAACCCCACGTCAATAATTTTCGGGAAATGCTTGACGAGCGCGTCGGTGACCAAAAAGCCCAGCTCTGTCGGCACGAACCGACGCTTCTCCAATTTCACATACTCTCGATCTACAATGGTCGAAATCGTCGGAGCATAGGTGCTGGGGCGACCAATGCCGTTCTCTTCGAGTCTTTTCACTAAGGTCGCTTCCGTGTAGCGCGGCGGCGGCTCGGTGAAGTGTTGCTTGGGCGTGAGCTTGAGCAAGTCTAAGACTTGCTGCTCGCGCAGCGGCGGCAGCTGTCCGCCGAGTTCGTCTTCGTCGCTGAGCTTGTCTTCATCGCGGGCTTCTTCATAGACCGCCAGCCAGCCGGGAAATTTCACTACAGAACCGCTCGCCCGGAAGAGATATGCGTTCGCTTGAATATCTACCGAGACGACATCGAAGATCGCCGCGGCCATCTGGCTGGCGACGAAGCGTTGCCAGATCAGCCTATAGAGCTTGAGCTGATCCAAACTCAAGTGCGTAGCGACATCTTCGGGCAGCCTCGTCACAGACGTCGGGCGAACCGCTTCGTGGGCGTCTTGGATATTGGCTTTCTTCGCTCTGCGGCCCTCGCCCACGCGCACGTACTCTTTGCCGTATTTGGATGTGATAAGCGCGCGCGCCATCGTCTGGGCCTCTTCGGAGATTCTGGTGGAGTCGGTGCGCATATACGTAATAAGCCCGGTTGCGCCCTCGGCTCCCAGTTCGACGCCTTCATATAACTGTTGAGCGACGGCCATCGTCTTCTTCGTAGAAAAGCCCAGCTTCTTAGAAGCCTCTTGCTGTAGAGTGCTCGTCGTGAAGGGCAGTGGCGCGTGACGGCGCTGCTCTTTCTCTTCGACTTTCAGAACTCTATATGTTGCACCCTCTAGCTCTTTCAGTATCTGTTGAGCTTGTTCGCCATTGGAGATCTTCAGTTTTTCTTCGCTTTCGGCGCGTCTGAAGAGTTTGGCGTCGAAGGGGCGCGAGTCACCTTGGGGCGTAAGCGTCGCGGTGAGCGACCAATACTCTTCGGGGACGAATTTTTGGATTTCGCGTTCGCGCTCGCAGACGAGTCTGACCACGACCGACTGCACGCGCCCGGCAGAGAGCCGGCTGCGGATCTTCTTAGAGATCAGCGGGCTGAGCATATAGCCGACGATCCTGTCCAGAATGCGCCGAGCCTGCTGTGCTTCCACGCGCTGCATGTCGATCTCTCGCGGGCGCTCCAGGGCGCGGCGGACGGCTTCTTTGGTGATCTCGTTGAATTCGATGCGCTGAATCTCTCTGAGTTTGAGCGCTTCTTTCACGTGCCAGGCGATCGCTTCGCCTTCGCGGTCGGGATCGGTGGCGAGATAGATCTCTTTCGCTTTTTTGGTGGCTGTCTGGAGTTTTTTCAGTGATTCTTTGCGTTCCGGCAACGGTTCATAAGTGGGGGCGAAGCCCTCTTTGATGTTGACGCCAAATCTGTGTTTGGGCAAATCGCGGACGTGCCCCATCGTAGACAAGACGGAGAATTCTCGGCCCAGATATTTCTCAATCGTCCGGGCTTTCGCCGGAGATTCTACAATTACGAGATTCTTTCCAGTCATATTAAGCGTGCCCAATAGTATATGCTGTTGTAGAGCGAGCGTCAAGCTTGACAGCATCGCAGCTATGAGCTAATATTCAAGAGCAGCCTGTCGCCTTGGGCGGCACGGCGAACAGTCCAGACGAAGTCTGGCCGAGGTGGCGGAATTGGCAGACGCGCACGTTTGAGGGGCGTGTGGGGTAACCCATGGGGGTTCGAGTCCCCCCCTCGGCACGAGAACGGCATTCACATCATAGACAGACTGCCCGGACACCACAGGACAATGGCTACTATCACTTGGCTCAGCGACTTTGGCTCCGCTTCGGGATACCCCGCGACGATGAAGGGCGTGGCCCTGCGCATCTGCCCCATAGCGACATTTGTAGACATCAGCCACGATGTGACACGACACCATGTGCGCGAGGGGGCTTTTTTGCTTTGGATGACCGCGCCCTATTTCCCAGAAGGGACGGTACATTGCGCTGTCGTAGACCCCGGCGTGGGCACAGAGCGCCGCGCGATTATTATAAAATCACAAAAACAGTTCTTCGTCGGCCCGGATAATGGCTTGCTCCTCCCCGCAGCTTCACGGCTCGGCGATCTTTTAGTCTACGTGATCCAAAACGCAAAGTTCTTCGGAACTGAGATCTCCAAGACATTTCACGGGCGAGATATTTTCGCCCCGGTCGCCGCTCATCTCGCTAACGGCGTACCTCCCAAAGAGATTGGCCCCCCTACGAGAGAATGGGTCAAGCTCAGCTTCGGCCAAGGGATAGACCACAGAGGCTCGCTCGAAGGCGAAGTGATCTATATTGACTCGTTCGGGAATATTATTACAAATATCTCCGGGGACCTGTTACCCAAAGCGCCGAGAGCCGATCTCATCATCGAGACCGAACGCAAATCTTCGTCTGCGCACTATGCGCGTACGTATGGGGAGCTCCCCTCCGGTGACCTGATCGTCACGATTGGTAGTCATGGCCAAATCGAGATCGCCGTGAACCGAGAGAGCGCGGCCCAACGCCTGCGCCTGCGCGCCGGAGACTCCTTGAAAATCCATCTGCACGAGTAAAGAACCCCGCAGCAAGCTGCGGGGCATTAACGACAAAACGGCTCAGAGCTTAAGATGGAGTTGATCCTGATGCTGCAGCTTGATGTACCGACGAATCACAGCCGCTGTGACTTGATCCCCGACCGAGCGCACGAA
>JAJHSH010000023.1 GCA_022683945.1 Candidatus Acetothermia bacterium
AGCAGTCCGGCAGGAATTCATTGTGGCGCTACATGCTCAGCTACTTTCACCAGTGGCACGGCCGTGACTCTGACAGCGACACCAGAGCGGGGATCGATATTTGATCGCTGGAGCGGGGCTTGCAGCGGAACCGGCAGTACATGCGTGATTATTATGGATGCTAGCAGATCCGTCACCGCAACTTTTTCGCCAACCCGCACTATCGGCTATACAGGTGACGTCGAGGGGACTTTTCAGGACGACATCTTTCAACCGGCTACTGCAGCTAACAACGTTACGATTCGCGGCGACGGTAACGGAAATTTCGCCGATGGCCCCAACGCCTGCCCCGCCACCGGCTGCGGTAGCGATAAGATCATCGGCACTGCTGGGGACGACATCATTTTCGGTGATGATGGTCGCGGCGGTTTAGCAAACACGGGTCATGATTGGATCATGGCCGGTGATGGAGATGATGTCATTGACGGTGAATCCGGAAATGATCAGATCTTTGCAGGCGATGGTGATGACCTAGTGGAAGGCCGTGCAGGGAATGATCGCATCGAAGGCGGTGACGGAGATGATACTCTACAAGGCGGTCCGGGAAATGATCGGATTATGGGTGGATCGGGTGACGATACAATCGACGGTGGATTAGGCAACGACATACTAATAGGTGGAGACGGGGAAGATGTTATTAATGGCGGTGAGGGCAACGATTGGATCGAAGGTGGGCGCGGAACCGATACACTCAGCGGTGGAGGCGGAAACGACACTTTCTTGCTGCGTCCCGGTGATGCTGGAGGCAGCACAGAGACGATCGTATGTACTCAAGATATTAATGAGATGGGCAGGATACTGCTTCGAGGCTCCAAATTGAAAGGACCTTGGGGACGCTATAGCGACACCACAGTACGCATTCTTGATGGCTCTGGAGTCTTTGAGGTCATCACCGGGCCGGGGATCTGTATCATTCGGCGCGGGTAGCAGAATTTTAGGACAGTTCTTGGAGGGCTTGTGCTAACTGTTGTGGGTTGGGCGCGCCGTGATGCCAATGATAGTCACCTTCCATATAAGAGACGCCTTTACCAATGACGGTGCGGGCTAAAATGAGCGTAGGTCGCTGGGTCTCTTGGTTGCTGAAAAACTGCTCGAACGCTGAAATAATCTGTTCGTAATCGTGCCCGTCGATTTCTAAAAGATTCCAGCCGAAGGCGCGCCATTTCTCAGCTAAGGGCTCCAGCGACATAATATCTTCGGTGCGCCCATCAATCTGCGTGCCGTTGCGATCTAGAATAACACAGAGATTGTCTAACTTATAGTGGGCAGCAGACATAGCGGCTTCCCACGTCTGGCCCTCTTGACACTCCCCATCACTGATCATGCAATAGACTCTGTACTCTTTCTTGTCTAATTTGGCTGCCAGTGCCATCCCTACCGATACAGAAAGCCCCAACCCCAACGACCCTCCCGAGTGCTCCACCCCCGGCGTCCCAAACGAGAGACTGGGATGCCCCTGTAGGATAGAACCCAACTTGCGCAGGCGCTGCAGCTCGGCCTTGGGTAAGTAGCCGCGGTCGGCCAGTACAGCATAGAGAATCGGACAGATATGCCCGTTGCTCAAGACGAATCTATCGCGATCCGGCCAGCGCGGCTCATCGGAGCGATGGCGCAGATATTTATAATAGAGCACCGTCAGGAGATCAGCGACGCCCAGAGCACCGCCGGGATGCCCCGATTGCGCTTGGGCGATCATCTGCACCACGTCGCGTCGCAGCTCTTTGGCCTTCTGTTGCAGTTGAGAGATCGTCATAATCTATAATGCTCTAAGGACACGCCCCGCTCAGAGAGAGAATCTGTGGGCTCACCGTTGCCAGAAATTCCAGCGAAATCCCACGATCGAGCACAACTGCTTGCTCGCTGGGAACGCTGATCGAGAGCACACCTTCTTTGGAGAGATCGAAGATCCCTTTGCTCTTACTTGTGCTGAGATTGAGCCTCTCACACGCGATAATTTTTATGCTCTCGCCCTTGGCCTGCGCTTGCAAGCCCTTCGATTCTAGGCCGTGTATGTTCACTTCCGGCGCGCTCAGCGCGATCTTATACCCCGCAACGCTGGTCTTCGTCCCACTGAGCAGCAGAGATCTGATCGCACGCATGAGAACCGAACCTCCATCAGTGAAACCATCACTGGCGCGGATGACGCCTCCCAGATGGTGAATCCTCGGAGCTTCCAAGCTCACCGAACCACCTGTTCCACTAAAAGATCGTCCTCCTTCGATCCGTCCCTCATATTGATTGATCTCTTCGGTAGCTGTCAGAATCACATCGCCGCCGGGGACGGGAGGGCTTTGAGCGTGTTGGCCGCCGCGCCCGCCGCGAATCGTGCCCATATTATGTAACAGACGCGCTCTGATCGTCACGGAGCCCCCTTGGCCATCCCACGCATCACCGCTGCTTATCTCGTCTTTGTTTTCAAAGATATCTGCCTCGATCTCAACACGACCGCCATCTTGCCCTTGGCTCTCGTTGCGCCCAGCCTCTATCGTGTATTCGTTGCGCAGGCGCTGCGCTTTGAGAATCACGGCGCTCGGCTCACCCCCGCGCGTATCGGCCGACTCAATCCGGCGATAGTTGACTAGCTCTTTTTCGGTCTCTATCACTACCGAGCCCGTGGGGTTCTTCTCGCTCACTATCCCAAGGATATTTCCGCGATTGATCAGACTGCGCACCCGCTTGGGAGAGCCGTCCGTAATCAAGACGCGCGTCGTGCGCGCCCCGATCCTTTCGGGGATGAAGAGATCGTCCTCGGGGCTGGGGACTCGTTGAGATCTGTCGCCTTCGTCCTCCCAATTTTCGGGATCTTCCCAAGCGCCTTCGCCGGGGCCAACCCAACGGAGCCGCGGCTTTCCGCCGGAGGCCATCGGCTCTATCTCTTCCGGGAAGGCCGGAGCGGGGGACTTCACAAACGGAGGCTCCGAGGACGGCGCTGGAGTTGAGGGCGTCGAAGACAACGGCGCCGGGGACGACGCCTGTCGCCAGAGATAGTACCCCCCACTGACGAGCAGCGCGATCCCTATAAGTCCAAACAGTATCGTGAACTTGTGGCGTCTCATCGTAAGATCACCAACTTACCCCAGTGCGTGCGAATCACTCGGCCTTCGCTCACAATCTCAATGAGATAGAGATAGACGCCGTTGGCGCGGCGGCGCAACGCTGTTGCAAAGCGCCATTCCAACATTCCGGTGCTGCTCGTCTCTTCAAATAACAGCAAGCCCCGCAGATCGAAGATCTTAAGACGCGCTGTACGGAGATTCGTCACGATGAAGCGCACGTGATCGGATCGGATCGTCATCTGCCATGACGGCTTTGAGTCTTGAGCTTCGATCAAAATGCTCTCGTCTCCGGTGATGGCAGACTCATTGACGCTGCCGCGCCAGCGATAGACTCCGGGAGCTAGATCTTTCGGCACTTGTATCTGATAGACGAAGCGCTCGGTCTCGTGGACGGAGACGATGGGCCAAGTCTGTGAGAGAGCTTCGCCCCATGGGGGTCTCTCTCTGAGCACCAAGCCGCCGTAGAACCCCGCAGGCATCTGGGCTTCTACCGTCACGGTGAGGGTATCGCCGGGGCGCGCGATCTGGGGGACGATCTTTCTCTGCGCTTGCAACTTTCCGAGCGCCAAGTCCAATCGTCCTGCGCCGTAGATAGTGTCTTTGCTTGGTGCGCCCATATCGATCGCTTGGGATTCTAAAGCGTTTTGGAGAGCATCGGCTGTCCAATGAGGATTCTGTGACAACAAGAGAGCCGCGGCCCCGGCGACATGCGGCGCGGCCGCGGAAGTCCCTGTGAAGTACGAGAGGGTGTAATTCGAAACGGCGTCCGGGCCGGCGAGATCGGGCTTGATCCGCCCGTCGCTCGTCGGGCCTTGAGAGCTGTAGGACTGCTGCGGGCCGCTCTTCCAAAGCCGCGCGCTGATCGCCCCGACGGCCAGCGCGCCCCGCGCGTCTGCGGGCGTTAAGATGCTGCCTTCAAGAGTGTGGGGCTCGATACTATGCTGACTGAGGTCGAAGAGTTTTAGGCGAATATCGCCGCGCGAGACGCGACGAGCTAAGATTCTCGCACGATAGATCCCCGGCGTCCAAGCGACGTACTGGATCTCTTCGGTGGGAGACTCATAACCCGTCTGATAATTTTGTGAGCTGGCGACCAAGCGCCCTTGAGCGTCATAGAGAAAGAGATCGAAGTCTTCGCCGGAGCGCGGCCAGTCGTCCCAGGTGAGAAAGAGTTCGATAGCGCCGGGAAAATCAGCCCGAATATAGAGATCTTCTCGTCCGGGGGCGAACTCCAACCAACGATTGTAGTTTCGGTCTTGGAATCTGCCCATCCAGTGGCTCTGGGCGTGGTTGCCCGCAGCGTTGACCCACAAGATTCCGTGAGCGCGGGCGCGATCTACGATCTCGGCGACGATTCCCGTGCCATCGTTGAAGTTGGCGTTGGCCACGCCCACAGAGTGATTGATAATCTGCACGCCCTGCGCGATCGCGTCGTCAACGGCGTTTTCTAGGTCAACTTCATCGCTGATTTTCTTCAGATAGAGCCACGCTTGTGGGGCCATCGCGTGAACGATCTCGGCGACGCCTGTGCCGTGAGATGTGCCCGCCTCCAGCCCTTCACCAGAGTAGTCTTCTTCATCAACAATGATTTTGGGATTGATCGCGCCGACTCTCTTGGCGCGCGTCAGCCCAGCAAAGCCCAGATCTATAATAGCGACTTTGACGTTCTGTCCGCGATAGCCCGCGCTTTGTAAAAGCAGCGCGCCCGTAGGGATGAGACCCTCGGTGCGCCGCACGTCGAGCGTGTGGAGCTTGAGAGATTTGCGAATATAAGCGATCTCGGGGATGCGTTCGACCAGCGCTCTTAAGTTTTGTGCCGGGAGACGCGCGCGCAGTAAGCGGCGCGAGCGCGCTTCGATCTGAACGCCTAAAACTTCTAACTGCGTGTTATCTAATGCTCTGTCGGTCTCGATGATCACTGAGAGATCCGAACTCCCTCTCCCTGCTAGGGAGAGGGTTGGGGTGAGGGTGAAAGCCCGAGCCTGAAGCAAGAGCGAAGATTCTATCTTGGAATGGTGCTCGTGAGGAGCCAACGGCTTAGGCGGCAGCGCATCCTCGCGAGAATGCGCAGGTCCTGAGATAAAACCCAACAGCAGAAGCGCAAGCAGAGCGTAACAATAGCGTTTAGACATGACCCTCTCACTCCGAAAAACTCTTCAGAGTAAGATAGCGAAATTTGATGAGGAACGCAACGCCCTCACCCCGCCTTCGGCACCCCTCTTCCGTAGGTCACTACGGGAGAGGGGCTGGGGGTGAGGGCCCTCTCCTGCCCATCTGATTGAACAGAATCCCCACTTGCCCACTATAAAAGTGCGCGACAGCTATATCGAGAAAGCCGTTGCCCAAGAAATCTCCTGCAGTCAGCGCTATCGGGCCGTCGCCCACGGGCCAGACTTTGGCCGTCTCGAACGCGCCGTCGCCATGCCCCAGATAGATATACAGATCGTCGCTCTCGATGCCGGCTATGACAAGATCGAGCGCGCCGTCGCGGTCGAAGTCTGCTGTGACGACCGCACGGCTCTCGCGGCCTGCCCTTAAGAAGGGGCCTTCGCGAAACCGCCCCGTCCCACGCCCAAAGAAGACCCGCACCCCGTTCTCTTCCGAGACGGCTATTGCTACGTCATCCAGCCCGTCGCCGTTAAGATCTCCTACGGCTAAGCCAGTAGGCCCTTGGCCCACGCCGAAGGGCGCTAGCAGATCAAAGGTCCCGTCGCCGTTGCTCAGCAATATACTCACTGTATTGTCGAAGAAGTTCGTCACGGCCAAGTCTAACCGTCTATCGTCGTTAAAATCACCAATAGTTATAGCGCTCGGCCAGCCTCCTACGGCGATCTCTTGAGCTTTGTCAAACGCTCCCGTGCCGTCGCCGATGAGAATAACGACTTGGCCCGCCGAGGCGTTGACCACCGCCAGATCGAGCGTTCGGTCTCGGTCGAAATCCCCCATAGCGAGCGCATACGGCCCTAGGCCAACGGGCATCTCGCGCACCTTCTCAAAAGTTCCTGCACCGTCGCCCCGCAGAAAGATAATCTGCCCTTGGTCGAAGTTCGTGACGACGAGATCTGTCTTGCCGTCGTTGTTGAAGTCTCCCGCGACTACGGAAGTCGGGCGCTTGGGCAGCGGGATGAGAGCGCTGCGCCGGAAGTTCCCCGCGCCGTCGCTCAAGAGAACCGCGACAGTTTCGCCAGCGAAGTTGGTTACGGCTATATCGTCTTTTTTGTCACCGTTGAAGTCTGCAGAGACAAGCGCAGTGGGGGAGATCCCCACGCCGAGCGCCAGCGGAAAAGAGAAGTTGAGCGCTCTCACGGTGATCTGGGCACGACCGCTCGCGCCGTCTTCGTCGAAGACGGTGAGCGTGACGGTGTAGATCCCGGCGCGGGTGTAGGTGTGAGAGATGATGGTGCCAGAGCCGCGCGTGTCGTCTCCGAAGTCCCATTCGTGTCGGACGATCCGTTGCGGGAGGGAGATCTCTCCCCCGTCCCCTTCCCGACCCTCACCCTGCACCCTCTCCCTGGAAGGGAGAGGGACGGGGGAGAAGGGGGTTAGGTCTAAATCTACAGATTGTGAAGCATCAAACTGCACCGTCAACGGGGTGAAGCCGTGAGTAGGTGCAGCGGAGAGAACAGCGCGGGGCGGCGGGTTGCCCGCGCGAATGATGACCGTCGCGACGGCGCTGGAACCGTGATCGTCAGTGACTGTTAGAATGACGGGATAGATGCCGGCTTGCGTATACGTGTGCGAGAGTTTAACTCCGACAGCAGTTTTGCCGTCGCCGAAGTTCCAATCATATTTGACGATCTTCCCATCGGGGTCGCGCGAGCCTGTCGCGTCAAAATGGACGGTCAACGGAATCGGACCACTAATTGGCGCAGCGGTGATCGCCGCAATCGGCGCTTGATTGACGACGGGCGCGCACCCCACAAGCCCGAAGATGACTCCCACGAGTAGCAATAACTTTCTCATAGCTCACTCCCCTCTGCTAGAATCATAATTCAGAGAAGGGGGTCTGGGCAAATGCAGGCGCAGCCTGCTTCGCCCCTACTTCAAAATGCGCATCATCAGAGTCTCCATCGGCGCTCCAGCGTGAAGCTGCCGTTTTCCAAGCCCGCGGAGCTGAACTCAACATAGAAGCTCCCCGTCCAGCGCGAGAGCGCGCGCTGGATGCGCACAGAAGCGCTGAGCAACTCGTAAAACTTTAAAGAGAGTCTGTTCTCTAGACTGAAACCCAAGATCTCTCCATTGAAGCCGACGTCGGCTTTGAAATCAATCTCGCTGAGATCGGTCCAGAGCAGATCGAGCACGACGTGCGCTTGCCAGCCCCATAGCGGGCCGGAGAGATCGAGAGTGACCATCTGCAGGCTCTCCGAGCTGAGCATGGCGATCAGATTGAGCGAAAGCGACCTCAGAGAGCCAAAGGCCATCGCTTGTAAACCTGTCCATTCTAAGCCGGAGAACTCCAGCGAGATTTGCACCAATAGCTCAGAGAATGCTCCATCTAGAGCGATACTCCCGTTAGTAGGCCCTCGGCTAGTGACCGTGAAGCCCGCGCTCAAGCTCCAGAGATCCCAAGAGGTGCTCAGCTCGAACGCCTGAGACTTGAGTCCTTGCAGCGTGAGCACAGAAGCCATCGTCAAGCTCCAGTCATCCGTCAGATAATAGTTGCTAATAGTGAGCGTCTGCTCGCGGAAGCCTTTGCGGTCAAAAGAGGTACTGCCGCTGAGGTCGCCTTGAGCGAACGAACGCGACACGTTAAGCACCATCTTCTCATCGGTTAGACCCGCGGGGACGAACTTAGCGCTGCTACTGATATTCAGAGCGCTGGGGCCGAGCCGGAGCTTCACAGAACTGCTCTTGAAACGCCCGGCGCTCATCTGAAGATCGCCCTCTCCCACGAGCCAGTCTTTCAATGTGAGCTTCCATTTGCTCTCGACCCCTCGGAGTTCTCGCGGGGTGAGTTCGGCTTTGACGCTGGTTTCAAGCCAAGAAGATTTATACTCAGAAGTCAGTTTTATCTCTGTCCAGCTTTGGGGCGTGAGCAGAGTGCTCACGGTGAGACTGAGTGGGCTCTGTTGGTGCTTCAGCAAAATTTCTAAATAGGGCGGCTTGAGCTTTTGCGCGTCGAAGGGGAAGACCGTCGCGAGCGTCAGCGTGCTCTGCGCGGGCGCTCGCGTGCTCACCAGCAAGACCAGCAAGCAGCTGAAGAAGAGCGCGCTTCTCACGGGGCGGCAGCTTGGATGTCAATGGTGCGTGTCAACGAATTCGTCGCGCCTCGGTCGTCGGTGACGGTCAATTTGACTGTGAATTTTCCAACGCTCTTATAGACGTGCGTCGTCGTTTGCCCTTCGGCCTTTTCGCCGTCGCCGAAGTCCCACTCGTACTTGACGATCTGCCCGTCGGCATCGCTCGACCCCGTCGCGTCGAACGAGACGCGCTCGTTGACTTTGAGACTCTGGGGATCAAACGTAAAAGTGACCAAGGGCGGCTGGTTAGGTGGCCCGGGCTGGATCGTCAGATCTTGGGTAACTATGAACGTTGCGCCCTTGTCATCGGTGACGGTCAGTTTAACTTTGTAAGCGCCGTCTTTCTTATACGTATGCTTGACGATCTTGCCCTGAGCCGTAGTGCCGTCGCCGAAATCCCAGTCGTAGCTGATAATCTGACCATCGGGATCTTTAGAGGACGAAGCATCAAAAGTAATCTCTTGGTTGACTTTCGGACTGGACGGGTCCACCAAGAAGAGCCCAACGGGCGGCTGATTGGGCGGCACGACGCGCACGGTTTTAGCGAAGCTCGAAGTGGCATTTCGGTCGTCGGTAACTTGCAAGATGACGTCGTATTCGCCGGCTTGGTTGAAGAGATAGAGTGTTGTGACGCCCGTGGCGGTCTTGCCGTCGCCGAAGTCCCAGAGATAGCTGATGATCTTGCCATCGGGATCTCTGGACGTCGAAGCGTCAAAAGTAATGCGTTCGCCGACTTTGGGGTCTTTGGGAGTAAAAGTAAACCGAGCGATGGGGGCTTGGTTGGGGCCTTGGCATTTCTCCAGCACGCCACCGAAGCCCAGCAGAGCTGCTAATAGCGTTAAGACTATAAGACTGAATCGTCTGCGCATTCTCTCTCCCTCCTGTCTGCCAGGGCGAACGCATCGGTTCGCCCCTACACGAGATTATCAAGCTCTTGGTTAAAGGGGCCCAAGTAAAAGATATTGACGGCGTATCCGACGTTGTGCAGCTCTTCCGGGAGTTCGCCCTCGGCGGGCAAGCTGATGGGCACATCCAATTCGGGGTAGCGATCTAAGATCTCTTGGCCGCTGAGCCCTGTTGCGATCCCTACATAGATCGAATCTTCAAAGGGGAAGATCGTCCAACGATGCGCGAGCCGCTGGGGCTCCGGGAGGCGCTCTTCGTTCTCCAACTGTTCGCGCACCACCAGCCAGCGAAGCAGATCTTTCAGCGTGCTGATCGGCTCCAGCAGGGGCAGTTCGCGAGCTGTCGCTGCGCGTTGCTCTTTCTTCTTGGCTTTGGCCATAGTGCTTTTTATATTTTACCTCCAAGAGGCTGTGCGGGGTAGGCCCGTTGCTCCTCAAGACGGTATAATAGAAACCCCAAGAGGTGATATATGTGACTTCCGTTACAGAGATGCGGGTCTTCGATGCTCATCTTCACATTCAGCCTTGGCGAATGCTCAAGCCCGGCGCTTACGAAACATTCAAGAAGAGCCATTCGGATTTTGACCGGCTCTTAGAGCTGGCCGACGATCCACGAAAGTTTTTGGCATTGATGGACCGAGAGCGCATCGAGCGAGCAGCTCTGATCAACTACGTCAGCCCCGACGTGATGGGCTTCACGGAAGAAGTGAACGAATTTATCTCGCGCTATTGTCAAGCAGCTCCGGATCGCCTGATCCCCTGCGGCTCGCTCCATCCGCGCCATACCCAAGACCCCGCACGCCAGATGGACCATCTTATTCAAGATCTCAAAATCAAGATGATAAAAATTCACCCGCCCCATCAACTCTTCTACGCCAACGAGTATCTTCACGGGCTGGAGGCGCTGAGAATAATTTATGAGAAAGCGCAAGAGTACGGAATTCCCGTGTTGGTGCATACGGGGACTTCGATCTTCCCTGGAGCGCGCGCCAAGTACGGCGACCCGCTTGCGCTGGACGACGTCGCTCTGGATTTCCCCAGACTGAAAATTATCTTGGCGCACGGTGGGCGTCCCTTCTGGACCGAAGAGTCTTTCTTTCTCCTCCGACGCCATCCCAATATCTATTTTGATATTTCGAGCATCCCGCCGCAAAATCTCTTAAAATACTTTCCGCGCTTGGAAGAGCTAACTGAAAAGACGCTCTTTGGCAGCGACTGGCCCGGCCCGGGGGTCAAGAGCATCCGCGCCAACGTTGATCAATTCTTGGAGATCGCGATCAACGATGAAAGCAAGCGCAAAATTCTCTACGATAACGCGATGAAGCTCTTCGGATTATGAACCCGCGCTTGAGAGTCTGGCTGGTTTTGCTGGGGGCTTTTGTGCTCTTGGGAGGAGTCATAGTTGGACTCTATCTTAAGAAGACCGGTGAGAATCTCTATGAGCAGTTTTATGAGCGTGCGGCTTTCCGCGCTCAGTATTTCGCAGGATTAGCAGCGCGCCATCTCGATTCGGCTGCTACGCTAGAGAGATTGCTAAGCACAGTCTTCATAGCCACAGATGTGCTCTATGCTCAGATTATTCAGCAAGGGGAGGTCTTAGCGGCTCACGAACGATTTGAGGGTTTCACGTTGCCCGCGGAGCAACCTGACAGACTACTGGTCATACGCGAGCGACGCTCTTCTGCAGGAGAGCCCTATTGGGATGTCATCTATAGCTTAGGGGAAGAAGAGCTATCTGGGCCCAGCTATGTGCGATTGGGTTTGGCGCTTGCGCCGCTGGAGCAAGAATGGCAACACGAGACTCTCATCGTCTTGTTTATAGCTGTGATGGTTTTGGGAGTGGCGGCGGCGCTCCTCTGGTGGCTGACCGGCCTCTTGGGGATTCCAGTACGTAGAGGCAGTTCGCGAACCGCCCCTGCGGCTGACGACGCCGTACTATCTCCTACTCCTATCTTGCTGACAGAAGAAGAAAGAAAACAAGCTGAACTCGCAGAGCGAACAGAAGATCCTGCAGAGTCATTACGGGTTGACGATCTGGGCAAGAGGGTCTTTATGAACGGAGCGGAGATCAAGCTCTCTCCTAAAGAGTACGAACTTCTGAGATTATTGGTCTCTGAGCCCGGACGGGTCTTCTCTAACGAAGAGATTTTAAGAACTGTCTGGGCGGGGCGCCAGTGGGCCACGGCTCAAGACGTCAAACAGTATATTTATTTTCTGCGCAAGAAGCTCGAAGCCGACCCGGAGCAACCTAAATATATCGTCACGGTGCGGGGGTTTGGGTACAAGCTCCAATTTTGACGTTTTTTCTATAGTCTGGATCGAAGAGAAGCCCTATAATAACCCAGCAAGGAGAACCAGATATGAGCGAGAACAAACTCTTGGTGTTGTCGTTGATCTTGGGGACGATCTTGACGATCGGCAGCAGCGCACAGCCTGGGGGGCCGGAAGCAGAAGATCTACAGCGTATCGCCGAAGCTATAGTAGGGCAGCTCGATCTGGCGCATCAAGAAGCGGTATTCGGCGCGCTTGCTCCCAATATCGGAGCGCTCAAGCATCATGCTCAGCGGGTCATCAACGTCATCGAAGGGAAAAACGGGCCCGCCTATCGCGCGGGCGCCGGAGATGTGGGTGACGGCGTTGGGGTCTTGGGCCATCTTCAGCAGCTACGAGAGAAGATACGCAGTACCCCGTTGGCACCGATCTTCATGCTCGGGCTGGATGCAGTGCTCTTTGATATTAATGCAGCTTTGGAGCAAAGTAAACAAGCCTTAACGTCAGGGGCTCTCCATCGCGCACGTTTTGCTCTACGGCTCAGTCGAGCGCTCGTCTATAGCGCGCGGGGCAGCGCCAGCGATCCCGTAGGAGAAGGAGGGGCGCGCGCCATCTTGACACGCCTCAACGCAGGCCGTTAGCCGATTTTTAACGGCGCTTTTATGGTCTTTTTATGAAAGATCTTTTATAAATAGCTACAAATAGTTCTTAGTATTATAATAAATAGCCAGAACTGAGGAGGCAAGACCTATGGCTCTAGCGGTGACGCGTCGGGGGTTTTTCGACCGGGCACTGGGATTGGGGGCTGTGCTGAGCGCCGCTCGTGTCGTTCTTAGTCAAGCCCAGACGATGCAGTTTGACCAGGAGGCCGCAGCGCACTTGCTCAGGCGTACAGGCTTCGGCGGCACGCTCGCCGAGACAGATCGTTTAGCTCAGATGGGTAAAGAACAGGCTGTGGACTATCTGCTCAATTACGAGCAGATTGACGACAGCGCGATGGAGCAGGGGCTGCAACAGTATGTATTGGCTCAGAATCTCGATCTGACGCAGTTTCGCCCCATTCAGATCTGGTGGCTCTATCGGATGATCTACACCAGGCGCCCGCTGCTAGAGAAGATGACGCTCTTCTGGCACGGGCACTTCGCCACGGCCATCAAAAAAGTCGGGATCGCACCGTTGATGCTCCAGCAGAATCAGCTCTTCAGGAGATTGGCCCTGAGCAACTTCGAGACGCTCGTCGTCGAGGTCGCCAAAGACCCAGCCATGATCTTATGGCTGGACAATAATACAAATATCAAGAACGCTCCCAATGAAAATTTTGCCCGCGAACTCTTTGAGCTCTTTACTCTTGGCATCAGCGACCCTATCACGGGGCAGGCGCGCTACACCGAACAAGATATCAAAGAAGCAGCACGTGCGTTTACGGGCTGGACGATCCGGCGCGGGCAGTTCTTCTTCAACGCCGGCCAGCACGACTACGGCCCAAAGACGGTCCTGGGAAAGATGGGCGACTGGAACGGCGATGATGTCGTTCGCTTCGCTTGCGCCGAGCGCTCGACCGGACGCTTTATAGCCAAAAAGCTCTGGGAGTTCTTCGCTTACGCAAACCCCGAACCCCAAATTATAGAAGAGATCGCCGATGTTTACTTCGCCAGCCGCTACAGCATCAAAGACGTGCTGCGCCATCTCTTCTTGAGGGACGAGTTCTACTCCGAGAAAGCACGCTTTGCCGGCATTAAAACACCTACAGAATTGGTCGTCGGCGCGCTGCGCCAGTTAGAAGCGAGCTATAATCTGCGCGCGCTGCCGGTCTTTCTTTCGGCGATGGAGCAGGATCTCTTCAATCCGCCCGACGTTGCCGGCTGGGACGGTGGTCTGAAATGGATCAATACGGCAACAATGCTCGTGCGCTATAACTTTGCCAACGCGGTGGTGACCGCGCGCGGCGGGAATGCCGGGACGTTCTCTCCTGAAAAGCTGCTGTCGGGCAAGAACTTGCAAACCCCAGAAGAGCTCGTAGATCACTTCTTGCGCTTGCTGGGGCCATTGCGCCTCCCGGCAGCGACGCGCCAGCTCTTTACAGACTATCTGCGCGAAGGGGGATCTTTCAGATTGGACGCGGCAACGATAGATCGTAAAGTGCGAGGGTTGATTCACTTGATGATGACCTTGCCACATTATCAGTTGAACTAAAGGGGGCTTCTCTATGGTGAACCGTCGAGAATTTCTCAAGCGCGGGGTGACGTTCGTCAGTCTGAGCTTGGCGTCGCGCTATATGATGATGCAGACGACGCCCGGCTATGACACGGTCTTCGGCCAAGCCAGCTCGCTCTCACGGAATAGAAATCTCTTAGTCATCGTGCAGCTCAACGGCGGCAACGACGGACTCAACACCGTCATCCCCTACGGCGACGGACTCTATTATGACGCCCGTCCTAAGCTCGCCGTGCCCAGCAAAGAGATCTTAGCGCTCAACGGGCAATTGGGGCTCCATCCCAAGTTGGCAAATTTTAGAAAGTTCTACGATGAGGGCAAGCTCGCGATTCTCCAGGGGGTCGGTTACCCCAATGCCAATCGTTCGCACTTTCGCTCGACCGATATTTGGATGACCGCCAATCCCGAAACCATCGAGAAGACGGGCTGGCTGGGACGCTACTTAGATGAGTCCATCGCACGCTTTCACGGAATGAAGCTTCCGGCGGCCTCTATCACCGGCATTCTGCCCCTGATGCTGCTCGGTGAGAAGATCGTCGTCTCCTCGATTGCCAACTTGGCAAGCTACCAGTTCCTGACGGACACGCGCTACCCACAAGATCGCGAGAGCCGCCTCAAGCTCTTTCAGACGATCAACTCTCAGCCCTTCGAGAGCGTCTATTTAGACTATCTAGCGCAGACGGGGGTCAGCGCGGAGCAGAGCGCCAGCGAGCTGCAGAACGCCGTGAAAAAATATCAGTCCAACGTCGAGTATCCCAAAGACCCCTTTGGGCAGAGTCTGAGATTGGTCGCGCAGATCATCGCCGGTGGGATCGGAACCCAGATTCTCTATGTGACGATTGGGGGCTTCGACACGCACGCCGAGCAGAACACAGCGCGGGTCAATCACCCGATGCTGTTGGAGTCCATAGATAAGGGCTTGAGCGCTCTTTATCAAGATGTGACGCAGATGGGCCTAGCGGAGAACGTTCTGATGATGACCTTCTCCGAGTTCGGTCGCCGAGTGCGCGAGAACGGGAGCTTGGGAACCGATCATGGGACAGCCGCGCCGATCTTCGTCTTGGGCCACCGGGTGAAGGGCGGACTGCACGGCGAGCATCCCAGCCTGAGAAGACTCGATGAGAGCGGCGATCTCATTCACAGCATAGACTTTCGCTCGATCTATGCGACCGTTCTTGAGGACTGGCTGGGAGCGGACGCCCAGACGATCTTGGGAAAGAGATTTGAGAAGCTCTCTTTCATCGCAAGATGAGAGAGAGATCGGAGCGAGCGAGAGGGCCGGGCGGCTCCGGCGTCGTTTATCGGGATGGATTCTATAACCCCTAGCGGCCCTGTATACGTTCGCCTGCTACCACCGGCCTTCCGGCTTTCTCGAAGCTCAAGGAGATGTGAAATCCAAGAGCGGCCGCAAGACGGCCCAAGAATTCAAGCGAGGGTTCTCGATCATCAGATGCTGATTCCAACCGCCCGATGACCGATTGGGTTGTCCCCACACGGCGTGCCAACTCTGCCTGCGACCACCCTCGCTGCTCACGGGTCGATCTAACCCAGCGGGCAATCTGCAGCTTCGCTCGTTCTGCTTCAAAGGCGACGCGAAACGCCTCGTCCGGTGTTTGGTCTTTAAGAAAATCAGCTAACGCTCTGTGCCTTGTCTTAGCCATACTTTAGATCTCCTCCATTCGCTTGATGGCCAACTGCAGGTCCTTCTTCGGAATCTTTCGGGCACCTTTCCGCAGGGCATGGAGCAAGATCATCTCCGGCCCGGTGACGATCACGTAGAAGATCCGAAAGGCACCACTCGGAGCTCGAATCTTCAGCTCCCACAGTTTGCCCTTCACTTGACGGAAGTCGCACCCGATGGCTTGAAAACCGAGCTCTTCGATTTCTGCCAACACTGCCGCAATCTTGGCGCGATCCGTGAGCGGCAGCTCTTGCAGCCACGCTTCCACCGGGCTTCTGCCAGCCGCGCTCGTCCAAAATCGCACCTTCACGAGATGATTATAGCCAATTGGCTATAAAAGGTCAATAGGGCAAAGGTGAAACACAAAAAGAGAGGGCCGGGCGTCCCCGACCCTCTCTTCAGCTTTCGCCTCAACCTTGCCTCCCACTCCCACTGGAGGAGGCGGCGGCGGAGGTAGCAGAGTATAATAGCGTCATTCTCAGATGAGACCATCTTAGGAGGTCTATCACACTATGGAGACTCGTTCTCTAGAATTTCTCAAGCGTCTGCTCGCGACCATCAGCCCCTCCGGTTATGAAGACGAAGCGGCCCAAGTCTGGGCCGCCGAAGCAAAAACGTTCGCTGATGAGGTGCGCATAGACACCCAAGGCAACGTCATCGCCGTCGTCCACAAAGGCGGCAAGCCCAGAGTGATGCTCGCCGGACATACCGATGAGATCGGCTTTATGATCACCCATATTGACGATCAGGGTTTTCTCTACTTCGGGCAGATCGGCGGCTGGGATCCTCAGATCGCGCAAGGGCAGCGCGTCTGGATTCGTACAGCCACGGGCCGAGTCTTGGGCGTCATCGGCAAGAAGCCCATTCACTTGATCAAAGAAGAAGAGCGCACCAAAGTCACCAAGACCGATGAGCTCTGGATCGACATCGGTGCGAAAGAGAAAACCGAAGCTGAAAAACTGGTGCGCATCGGCGATCCCGTCGTGGTGGACTACGGCTTTGCCGAGCTGAGAAACGGGCTGGTCGTCTCGCGCGGCTTCGACGACAAAGCGGGCGCGTTCACGGTCTTAGAAGCCGGAAGGCTTCTAGCTAAGCTCAACCCCAAGGCCGAAGTCCATATCGTCGCTACGGTCCAAGAAGAAGTCGGGCTGCGCGGCGCGCACACCAGCGCCTTTGGCGTAGACCCGTTAGTGGGGATTGCCGTAGATGTGGGATTCGCTACGGATTTCCCGACGATGGGCGACGAGCAGAAGCGCTTGGGAGTCGCCAAAGTCGGCCAGGGGCCGCTCATCGCGCGAGGGCCGACATATAATCACAGAGTTGTCGATCTTTTAATGGAAACCGCGCAAGCCCACAAGATCCCCACTCAGTTGCACGCTGAGCCGCGTGGCACGGGCACCGATGCCTATGCGATGCAGATGACCCGTGCGGGTATTGCCGCAGGGCTGGTCTCGATTCCCAATCGTTACATGCACAGCCCCTGCGAGATCGTCTCGCTTTCAGACCTAGAGAACGCCTACACGCTCATCGCCCAGACCGTCGCTCAGATTGACGAGAAGATGAGCTTCGCGCGACATTGAGCACCCTCACCCCATCGCTCTCCCCCTCCCTGGCCCTCCCCGCAGGCGGGGAGGGAACGGGTGGGGTAACGGGTGTAGTTGCTCAAACGAAATCAGTCTGCTATACTCAGCGCAGTTTTGCAGAACTCTCATAAGAGGGGGAGCTTATGGCTTTTGTGATCTGTCAGCCGTGTCTAGGGGTCAAATCGGGCGATTGCGTGCAAGTCTGCCCGGTGGACTGCATCCATCCCCGAAAAGACGAACCCGATTTTGCCAATGTCCAACAGATCTTTATTGATCCCGTCACGTGTATCAATTGTGGGGCTTGCGCCGCTGTCTGTCCCGTGCAGGCGATCTTCCCCGAAGAGGACGTCCCCGAACAATGGAAGCAGTATATTCAGATCAACGCGCAGTATTATAAAAAGTGAAGATCGGAGACTAGCGCAGCCGGCGGTCTGTGGGCTATACTCAAGCTATGGCCATCGAAACGCTAACGGAGCGAGTCGCTGCGAGCGAGACATGGATCAGCCTCTGGCACGATAGCAGCGAAGAGGAGATCTATCTGCAATACGGCTATGTTGATATCAGTATGCCGGTAGAAGACTTTGAAGATCTCGTTGACGCTATGTTAGAGGCGCGCCGGAGGCTCAAGGGCGCGACGAGTTCGCCCTAAAGCCCGGCGAAGAACTCGCTCAAGAGAATCAACAACTCTAGCCACGCCCCTTTCAGGGGCGCTAGGGCTTCGGACAAGAACGGTATAGGCACGAAGCTCGCTGTCAGCAGTGCAATTCCGCCCCAGAGTGCTACCGTCACCAAGGGCACAATGGTGAGATTCCCCAAAAGCGCCTCCCAGAGATAGACGCGCTGAAAGTGATAGAAAATAACAGGCGCAACGAAGAGCTGAGCCGCCAACGAGATCAGCACAAAGAGCATCGCCCCACGAGTGATCTCGCGCCACGTTGATTCTTCACGAGAGCGTTTGAGCTTCAGACGCTCTTCGAGCCAAGGCCACAGATAGAGCAGTGCGATCAGAATCCCCAACGTCCCGGCGAAGCTGAGCTGCAAGCTCGCCTCAAAGAGCGCCTCGGGGTCAGTGATCAGTATGATCAGTGCGGCCGTCGCCAGCCCCTGAAGCGGGTCGGCCCAGCGCTTCAAGATCCAGCCGCGCTCGGCACAGAAATATCCCAAAGCCAAAAAGAAGAACATCAACGTCGCGCGCACCAGACTGGGCTCGAATCCCACAATCAATAAATATAAGAAGACTATGGGCGTCGCCAGCAGATAGAGCCGCGCGAAATTGAATCCCCGCAGACTCAACAAGAGAGCAAAGAGACTCAAGATCATTCCCAAATTTGCGCCTGAAGCGACCAAGACGTGCATGACCCCCGCGTCGCGAAAGCTCCTCTCGATCTCTCTGGGCAAGCTCTCGCGCTCGCCAAAGAGCAAACCCTTGAGCAGACTGCTCTGCTCTGAAGGGAGCAGTTCTTCTAAACGACCAAAGAGATTCTCTCGGAGAGAGTACCCCCAGTGCAAGAGCTCGCTCCCTCGTCGGTGCGCGAGGATCTCGATCTCGCTGGAACGACGAACGCGCACGACGCCCCAGATCTCGCGCCGACGCAGATAATCGCGATAGTCAAATCCCGAAAAATTGCGGGGCGCACGCGGCGCGACTCGCAGCAGGACTTCGTCGCCATAGGAGATCTTGAGTGGTTCGCCTCCCCAACGATGATCATAGAAGACTTGTAGTCTGCCGGGTGCGTCGTAGGGTTGGATGACAAAGCGCGTGCGCTCCGGCCCGTGATCGGGATAGCTGACTACTATACCGTGAATAGGCTGATAGCGATCGGCATAAAGATAGAGCTGCTCTACAGGAAATCGCGCGTGCAGATAGAGAGCCGCGCCCGCGCTGACCCATAGGAGCCCCAGAGAGAGCGTCGCTCTCTCTTCCCATTTCTTCTGAAAGCTCAGCAGCCAGCCCGTCGTCGCGAGCAGAGCGACGATACTCCAAAAGAGCCACGAAAGAATCTGTTCGCTCGCACGCCCCAGCAGAATCCCCAGAGCCAGAGCGATCACGGTCCAAACAAGGGGTCTACGACGTCGCATCTCCTTTGGACACCCGACCTTGTACGACGAAAATCACACCAATATACTGCAATTATGAACGTCCCTTCTACTCCGCCTACTCCGCTGAAGACTCTGCTCTCTCATATTCGGCATAGCACCGTCCGGGGAGATCTTTCAGTGATGATCTCTCAGATCACCGATGACTCCCGAAGAGTTCTCCCCGGAACGCTCTTCGTAGCCGTCCCCGGCGTGCGACACGACGGACATTCTTATATAGACAGAGCCGTTGCCCAAGGCGCTGCCGCCGTCATCGGCGAGCGGTCTGATATTCGCGCCCCTGTGACTTATATCGTAGTTGAGAAGAGCCGTCGCGCTCTAGCAGAGGCCGCAGCGGCCTTCTATCGTTTTCCCACTGAAAAGCTCTTCACCGTCGGCGTGACGGGCACCAACGGAAAGACTTCGACGACGGTGCTGACAGCAGCCGCTTTGGGAGAGACCGAGACGGCGCTCAACAATACAGTCTGCAACGCTCTGGAGCGCCATAACGACCTCACGACGCCGTGCGCGACGGAACTCCAATACTTAGCTTATGAAGCCCTATCTCTAGCCCAAAAGAACTTTGTCATCGAAGTCTCGGCGCACGCCCTCTCGCAAGATCGCGTTCACGGTATAGATTTCGACGTTGCGGTCTTCACTAATCTCACGCACGATCACTTGGATTATTACGGCTCCATGGAACGCTATCTTCAAGCGAAGCTGCTCTTATTTCAGAATCTTCGCCCCGGCGCTACGGCAATTATCAACGGAGATGACTCCTACTCTTCGCGTTTTATCCGAGCGACGCGCGCCCGCGTCCTCACCTATGGACTCCATACTCAAAACGATCTTTGGGCCGAAGAGATCGTGCTGACTCCCGCGGGATCGCGCTTTAGGGTGCACAGCCCTGCAGGTCTGCTGCCCATCGAGACAGCGCTCCCCGGAGAATTCTCTGTTTACAACATTTTGGCCGCCATCGGTGTCGGTCTGGTGCGCGGGCGCTCGTTAGAGCAGATCAAAATCGGCGTTGAATCCGTGAAAGCCGTGCCGGGGCGCTGCGAACAGTATAAGACTCGTGACGGTGTGCACGTCGTCGTAGACTTTGCGCACTCGCCCGACGCGCTCGAAAGAGTCCTAAAGATGCTCAAGCGCTTTCATAACAGAGTGATCTGCCTCTTCGGCTGCGGCGGGGAGTCCGATCCCTATAAAAGACCGCTCATGGGCGAGATCAGCGGGCGCTATGCAGACTATACGATCATCACCAGCGACAACCCCAAAAGAGAAGAACCGCGTGTGATTATCGAGCAGATCGAAGCGGGGATTCGCACGTCGGGAGCCGCTTATGAGGCTATTCCAGATCGTCCGCAAGCGATCTTAAGAGCGCTAGAGATCGCCGGCTCGGGGGATTGCGTTCTGATCGCAGGGAAGGGGCACGAGCGTACGCAGGTCTTTGCAGATCGCGAGGTTCTTTTTAATGACAGCGACTTCTTGCGCGAGCGCGGGATCCTAGCACGTCCGCATCTCTAAAGCGCTCGGCGGCCTGATTTCCCAAAGCCCCTCTCCGTGTGCTACAATGCTTTCGCTATGAACAAGCTCGACGCTCGAACGGAGCAGACCATTGAAAAATTCTCGCGCGAGATCCGGACGCTCTACGGAGACGATCTGATCTCTCTTGTTCTCTACGGCAGCGCCGCGGGCGCCGATTTTGTGCCCGACCGTTCTGATCTCAACTTTCTCGTCGTGCTCAAAGAAGTGACGCCGGAAGCTCTGCGCAAGGCCATCCCGCTAGTGCGCGACTGGCACCGCCAGAAGATCGCCACCCCGCTCTTTATAGATCCGGATTTTCTCAGAGCCTCGCTCGATCTCTTCCCCATCGAGTTCTCCGATATGCAGGAGCAGCATCGCGTGCTCGCGGGTCAAGATCTCTTGCTCGAGTTTAAGATCTCGCCTAGAAATCTGCGGCTACAATGCGAAGAAGAGCTCAAGGGCAAACTGCTCCATTTGCGTCGGGCCTATCTGGAAACGGGCAGCCGACCAGAGGCTCTCGAAGAGCTGATAGCGACCTCGGTGAAGTCGTTCTTGGTCATCACGAGACATCTGTTAAGACTGAAAGGGCTCAAGCCGGCACATGAATTCTTGGAGACCCTTGTGCAGATCGAAGAGGCTTTTGGAACGTCCTTTGAGGCTATCCGCGATGCGCACAGTCTTCGTTTGAGGGCACTGCGCCTCGAAAAATCTGAAGCGACGACGCTCTTTGATCGCTATCTGGCCGATATCGAAGATCTGGCTGCTTGTGCTGAGACTCTCTTCAGAGAGACCCAATGAAAAAACTCATTCTCTGTGTGCTTTTAGCGATTGCCACCCTCGCCGTCGCTCTCGCTCAGGAGCTCCCTGCACCTCAGGGGTATCTTTCGGATTACGCTGAAATGCTCAGCCCGCAGATGCGCGAGCAACTCACGGCGCTCTTGCGTGAATTAGAAGCGAAGACCACCGTAGAAGTCGCTCTCCTCACGGTCAAGACCACGCAACCGTTGGATGAGTTTCAGTATGCTGTCAAAATCTTCGATACGTGGCAGATTGGAAAGCGCGGGCAAGATAACGGCGCGCTCTTTCTGGTGGCCAGCGAAGATCGCCGTGTGAGAATCCTCACGGGATACGGGCTCGAAGGGATTCTTCCCGATGGCAAGGTCGGCGCTATTTTAGACGAGTTCGTCTTACCCCACTTTCGCGAAGGGCGCTACGATGAAGGGATCTATAAGGGCGTCTGGGCCGTGGCGTTGGTGATCGCTCGAGAAGCAAGAGTCGAGCTGACCGGTGAGGCTCCGGTAGACATTCGGCATATCTCTAACGACGGGATCGCGTTGCCGTTTATTATTTTTATTCTTGTTGCTATTATTATCTTCAGTTCGCTGATGCGCACGGCACGTCGGGGCGCGCGCGGGGCCTTCCCGTGGTGGATCTTGACCACAGCGGCGGCGGGCAGTTCGGGAAAGCGGGGTAGTTCCAGCAGCGGCGGCTTCAGTCGCGGGAGCTTTGGCGGGTTCGGCGGCGGACGGACGGGCGGCGGCGGTGCAGGTCGAGCTTGGTGAAACTGAGGCCCTCACCCCCAGCCCCTCTCCCGTAGGTGACTACGGGAGAGGGGTGCCGCCAGGCGGGGTGAGGGCCATAGAAATAATAATAGAAGAAGGAGGTCGTCATGCGTAAAGGTCTATGGATAACGTTGGGAGTGCTCATCGTCTTAGGGATAGTCGCATACTCGCTCTTTGCGGGGACGTACAATCAGTTCGTCACCCAGCAAGAAGATATCAGACAGAGATGGGCACAGATAGACAATCAGCTTCAGCGGCGTATGGACTTGATCCCCAATCTCGTCGAGACGGTCAAGGGCTTCGCGGCCCAAGAGCGCGGCATCTTGGAAGAGATCGCCAACGCGCGCACCAGGTACGGCGGTTCCGTGCAGATCTCCGATAAGATCGCCGCGGCGAACGAGCTGCAGAGCGCGCTCGCCCGCCTCTTGGTCATCGTTGAGAATTATCCGATGCTCAAGTCCGATCAGACGTTTATCAGACTGATGGACGAGCTGGCGGGCACGGAGAATAGAATTGCCGTCGAACGTCAGCGCTATAACGAGTCCGTGCAGACGTTCAATGCCAACATCCGTCAGTTTCCCAATATCTTTTTGGCGCAGCTCTATGGGTTTGCGTCAGCGGCTTATTATGAAGTGCCGGCCGAAGCGAAGCTTCCACCGCAGGTGACCTTTCCGCCGCCGGGGAGGCCGTAACGGATTTACTCATAAAAGTCGCAGAGCGAGCAGCGCCATTCGGTGCCCTCGGAACGCTCTGGATGGCGCGTGTTGTCTAATGTTCTCTTGTGACTATGATAAAGCTCGCACTGCTTTTGGAAGGCTTCTTGGGGCGTCTCGCAATAGAGAAATTTGAAGTAGCGATAGCTGCGCCCGAGCCACTTGACGAGCTTCTCACGGATGTCTTTATCATCGCGCCCCAAATAACGTGGCGGCCCATCGGGAACGGTGAGGAGCAGAAAGACCCCCGGCTGGGCGTGAAGCACCATCTGTTTGATCGTGCGCGCGTTCAACAGAAACGGGCCGCGAATGGCGAACTCACTCCTTGACCTCGCGCAAGCGAGAGGCGCTGGGGCTTTCGTTGAAGAAGATCGTCACACTGGCCGTGTTCGCATTGGCCGTCACCAGATCGAGCTTGGTGTCGTTATTCAGATCGGCGATCAGAATTCTTGTCGGCGCGCCGCCGACGGGGAAGTTTTGTAAATCGGCAAACTCTCCCAGACCGTCGCCGCACCAAACCAAGAGATCGTTGAACTGCCCGCCCACAGCCAAGTCGGCCTTGCCATCGCCATTGAGATCTCCCAGCGCCACAGATCGCGCGGGGGTGTCTAAAGAGAATTCTCTCTGTGCGTAACGATCGTGATCTGTACTCAACAAGAGCGTGAGACTTGCTCGGTTCTCATAGACGATAGCAAGATCAAGCAGGCCGTCGCTGTTGAGATCGGCGCTGGCCAGCATAAAAGCTTCTTTGGGAATTTCTAACGCGCGCGCCGTGAATCGGCCTTGCCCATCGTTCGAGAGCAGCGAGAGCGTACCGTCGTTGGCTACGACTATATCTATGTGCGCGTCGTTATCAAAGTCAAGCAAGTGCAAGGCCAACGGGCGCGTGCCGACGGCGTAGGGGATGCCGGGGCCAAAGTTCCCTTGGGCATCGCTAAAGAAGACCAAGACTCTCTCTGCACCGCTGCAGAGCACTGCTAAATCTAAGTGAGCATCGTCATTGAGATCGGCGCTCGCTAGGTCTTTGGGCTGGCGGCAGACGGAGATCGTGCGCTCTTTAGAGAAGTTCCCTCGGCCATCACCAACGAAGATAGTTATTATATTCTCCACCCACGAAGAGAGGGCGAGATCTAAATCCCCATCGCGGTTGAAGTCCCCCACAGCGATCCCCAAAGGCCGCCGGGGCACAGCGATCTCTGCGCGTGCCCGCAAGGAACCTGTACCTGCACCCGCACTCAAGATTATCGTGACGTTATGAGAATCTTCGTTGGTTACTGCCAGATCGGGGTGATCGTCGCCGTTGAAGTCTCCCAGGGCTAGAGCTTGAGGCCCTGAGCCTACGGAGATCGTTGTGCGCCGCAGCGCAATGGGCTCGCCACGCGAGGGTCTTTCTACAGAGATCTTGCGTCTGGCTTGAGCTTGGAGGTTTTGATTGTCTTTCACGGTCAAGAGAGCTATAAACTCTCCGGGGCGACGGTAGGTATGTGTGACGGCTGCTCTGGAAGCCGCCGCTCCGTCTCCGAAGTCCCAGAGATACTCGATGATAAATCCGTCGGGGTCGCGCGAGCGCGCGCCATCGAAGACGACCGTGAGGGGCGCGGGGCCGACGAGGGGATCGGCTTGGAGAATAGCCACGGGAGGTCGGTTTCCGGGTCCACAACCGCCTAACGCAAAGATCGTCCCAGCCAGCAGAGATAAGCCGTAGCGCCAGAGACGCACCTTGATTCCCCCTTTCAGCGAACACCGGTGTTGAAGTGATTATAAGCGAGCTGGGCTTGGGAGCGCAAATGTGTTGCACTTCTGGGGGAGATATGCTATAGTAAAAACTGAAACGGTACGAAGTACTCGGGATGTGGCGCAGCCTGGTAGCGCGCACGCTTGGGGTGCGTGAGGTCGTGGGTTCAAATCCCGCCATCCCGACCATGCTCTTCTTGTCCGCCCCAGTAGGGGAGTGTAGGGGCAACCAACTGTCCCCCTACTTCGACCGTGATGGCGGCCCTCCAGGCCAAGGTTACTGACTCAGCGTTCTTTGGGGGAGGTGCTAATCTATGCGCACGGTTCTCGCGGGCGCATTGGGAGAGGACGCCCACGTTGCGGGCGTCGCGAGTTTTCTGAGAGTAGCTGAGGAAGTTGGCTGGCGCACTGTTTATCTTGGGCCGGCTGTCTCTATAGAAAATTTTCTCAGCGCCATCCGCCAACACAATCCAGACTTGGTCGCGCTCAGCTATAGACTGACCCCGGAAACCGGCGAAGCGCTGCTCAAACGATTTATAGATTCAGTTCAGCAAGCAGGCTTTGGGGAGAAGCGCTATCTCTTCGGCGGCACGCCGCCGCTGGCGGAGCGCGCCCGAAAGTTACAGTTCTTTGAACGCTGCTTCTCCGGTGAAGAGCCTTTAGAAGAGATCATCGCATATCTCAAAGGCGAGCTGTGGCAGGGCACGACCGAGAGAGATTTTCCGCAGACGTTCTCAGAACGTCTTGCGTGGAAGAAGCCCTTCCCGTTGATTCGCCATCACTATGGCCGTCCGACTGTCGAAGAGACGGTTGAAGGGATTCGCGAGATCGCACAAGCCCGCGTGCTCGACGTTATTTCGTTGGGCATTGACCAAGAGGCCCAAGAGAACTTCTTTCACCCCGAAAGACAAGACCCCCAGCGAAAGGGCGCCGGCGGCGTCCCCGTGCGCTCTGCGGAAGAGTATCGCGCGCTCTATCAAGCGAGCCGATGCGGAAACTACCCGCTTATGCGGGCTTATTCTGGGACTGATGATCAGCTCAAGCTGGCTCAGCTCTACGTCGAGACGTTCAACAACGCCTGGTGCGCGACTTCGATTTTTTGGTTCAATCAATTAGACCGTCGGGGCCCGTTGAGCTTAGAAGAATCTATTCGTGTACATCAAGAGCTAATGCGCTGGCACGGCGAGCAAAAGATTCCCGTCGAAGTGAACGAGCCTCATCACTGGGGGATGCGTGACGCCCCTGATGTCATCTACGTCGTCACGAGCTTTCTGTCGGCGTACAATGCCAAGACAATGGGCGTCAAAGATTATATTGCCCAATATATGTTCAACAGTCCGGCGGGGCTCTCGGACCGGATGGACTTGGCAAAAATTCTAGCGTGTATGGAGCTTGCTGAAAGATTAGCCGGCAACGATTTTAGGATCTATCGGCAGTCGCGCACGGGACTGCTCAGCTATCCCATTGACCCAGACGCCGCGCGTGGCCATTTGGCAGCGTCTGTCTATTTGCAGATGGCAGTCAGACCCCATATCGTACACGTCGTGGGCGCAACAGAAGCTCATCACGCCACGACCGCGAAAGAGCTGATCGAGAGCGTCAAGATCGCGCGACGAGCAATCGAGAACGCCCTGCGCGGCGCCCCGGATATGACGGCCGATCCCGTGGTGCAGCGTCGCAGAGATGAGCTGGTGCGCGAGGCGCAAGTCACATTAGAGGCGATCAAGAAGCTCGCTTCGGAAGATGTGCGCGATCCCTGGAGCGATCCGGCGACGCTCGCGAGTGCCGTGACGGTAGGCATTCTCGATGCGCCACACTTGAAGGGCAGCTCTATAGCAGAGGGACAGATCGTCACGCGGATTATAGACAGCATGTGTTTGTCTGTCAATCCCCAAACGGGCAAACCGTGGAGCGAGACCGAGCGCTTAGCTCATCTGAAGCTTGCAGACTGAAGGAGAACATATGTGTGGCATTGCTGGATACTTCGAGTTTGAGGCCCTCACCCCGCCCTGCGGGCACCCCTCTCCCGTCTTGACGGACGGGAGAGGGGCTGGGGGTGAGGGCCATGTCTCTATTGAAGCGATGCTAGAACGGCTCCGCCATCGCGGGCCGGATGACCACGGCGTCTGGAGAAGCGGGCACACGGCTCTGGGGCACACACGGCTCTCTATTATTGACGTGCCCGGCGGACGCCAACCCATCGCCAACGAAGACGGCTCGATTCAGATCGTCTACAACGGGGAGATCTATAACTTCCCGACGCTGCGCTCTCAGCTTGCGCACAGACACCAGCTGCGCACGCGCACCGATACCGAGGTCATCGTTCACTGTTACGAAGACTATGGCCCGGACTGCGTGAAACTCTTTGATGGCATGTTCGCGTTCGCTCTCGTAGATGGTGACGACTTCTTTCTCGCGCGTGACCCTTTAGGGGTCAAGCCGCTCTATTACGCTCTGGTTGACGGGCGGTTCTACTTTGCTTCAGAGATAAAAGCGCTATTGCCGATTGCTACAGAGATTGTAGAATTCCCGCCGGGCCATTGGTTCCACAGCAAACTCGGCTGGAAACAGTACTTCGATCTTGAGGCCCTCACCCCGCCCTGCGGGCACCCCTCTCCCGTCTTGACGGACGGGAGAGGGGCTGGGGGTGAGGGTGAAGTCTCGTGGATCGCAACAGTGCGCGATGCCCTGATTACATCCGTTGAAAAGAGGCTGATCGCTGACGTATCGGTGGGCGTCTTCCTAAGCGGTGGTCTGGACAGTAGTCTCATCGCTGCCCTGATGAAACGGCGCAACTCAACCCTGCACTCGTTCTCCGTAGGCACTACCAAGGGTCAAGACCCGAAGTATGCCAAGAGCGTTGCGGAGTATCTGGGCACGGTCCATCACGAATATATCTACACCGAAGCCGAGATGCTCCAAATCTTGCCCAGCGTGATCTATCACTTGGAGTCTTTTGACTTCGCGTTGGTGCGCAGCGCCATCGCCAACTACTTTGTCGCACGACTCGCGAAAGACTTCGTCAAGGTCGTGCTCGTGGGCGAGGGCTCCGATGAATTATTCGGTGGCTATCACTATCTGAAAACTATCGTCGGAGAAGATGCGTTGCGCCGCGAGTTGGTCGCCATTACCAGCCGACTTCATAACTCCAATCTCCAAAGAGTTGATCGCATGACGATGGCGCACGGCATCGAAGGGCGTGAGCCCTATTTAGATTTATCGCTAGTCCAGGTAGCTCTGGCTATGCCTTTGCGAAACCTAACCCCCGGCCCCTTCCCTAAAGGGAAGGGGAGTCCCCCTCCCTCTTTAGGGGAGGGGCTAGGGGAGAGGTCAGGGCTCAAGCAGCGCGACGGAGTCGAAAAATGGATTCTGCGAAAGGCTTTCGAGAGCCTCCTCCCTGAAGATGTCCTCTGGCGCGAAAAAGAGAAATTCTCGCGCGGCGCTGGCTCGGCTTTAGTTTTTGAAGAGATCGCCGAGCGCGAGATCTCTGATAGAGAGTTCGACCGTGTGCGCCATCTCTCCAACGGGCTGACGCTGCGCTGCAAAGAAGAGCTCTATTATTACAGAATCTGGCGACGCTATTTCCCGGATACTGTCGCAGAGTGCTTGAGCTGGACCGCCAGTCCCGAAGCGAGGTGATGCTCTTATGCCGAAGAACGTCAATTACACTGTGATCGGTGCCGGGCACGGCGGCAAGGCTATGGCTGCCCACTTAGCGTTGATGGGATATCCCGTCACGCTCTACAACCGCACGCCGGAAAATATCAAGACTATTAAAGCCCGCAAGGGCATCGAACTGGAGAGCTTCCCCGGCGGCCCACACGGGTTTGCCAAGCTCAAGAAGTGCACATCCGATCTCAAAGAAGCCCTAAGCGAAGCCCACGTCGTGATGATGGTCCTGCCCTCGTCGGCCCATAGAGAACTTGCCCAAGCGTGTGCGTCGCATCTTCAGGATGAACAGACTATTATCTTACACCCTGGCCGCACCTGCGGAGCCATCGAGTTCGTGAAGGTTCTTAGCGACAGCAACTGCTCAGCAAGCGTGATCGTCGCCGAAACCGAGACGTTCATCTACGCCAGTCGGTCAATCGGCCCGGCCCAAGCCCATATTTTCAGCATTAAAGATGCGGTGCCCTTGGCAACTCTGCCCGCGACCCAGACCACCAAAGTCTTAGAAGTCATTAATGAAGCGTATCCCCCATATATTGACGGTGGCAACGTCTTGCAGACGGGGCTCGATAATATGGGCGCGATCTTTCACCCGGCTTTAACTATTCTGAACGCTGGTTGGATCGAATCTACCAAGGGCGACTTTCAGTTCTATATTGACGGCGTGACGCCCTCGACGGCGCGCGTCCTAGAAGTCTTGGATCGCGAGCGGATCACGATCGCTTCGGCCTTGGGGATTCGTGCCATGACCGCGATGGAGTGGCTCAAGATGGCCTACGACGCCAAAGGGGAGAATCTCTATGAAGCCGTCCACGCCAACCCCGGCTATTACGGGATCACCGCACCCAATCGTTTAGAGCATCGCTATATCTTCGAAGATGTGCCGATGAGCCTAATCCCCATGGCCGCGCTGGGCAAACGCTACGGTGTCGAGACCCGGGCGATGGAGAGTCTGATTCATTTGGCTTGTATTATTCATCGCACGGACTATTGGCGCCGCGGACGGACATTGGATAAACTCGGCATTGAAAATTTCAGTGTCAGCGAACTGACGCGCTACGTCAATGAAGGTATTCGGCCTTAGACTTAGAAGGGCCACAGTCTGGGAATCAAGAGCATCGCCACGACCCATACGAGAATATTGAGCCCGGCCCCTACGCGTACATAGTCTGAAAATCTATACCCGCCCGGGCCAAAGACGAGCGTATTCGATTGGTGGCTGATCGGTGTCATAAAACTCGACGACGCCGCGATAGCTACGCCCATCAAGAACGGATACGGACTGACCCCCAATTGTGTCGCAAGCGAGATCGCAATGGGTGCTAAGAGCACTGCGGCGGCGGCATTCGAAAGAACCTCCGTGATCAGAGAGGTGAACGCCAGCAGAGCGCCCAAGACCACCAGCGGCCCCAGAGAGCCGATGCCCTTTAAGATGAGTTCTGCGAGCAGGTGCGCTGCGCCCGTCTTCTCTAACGCAATGCCCGCGGGGATCATCCCCGCCAGGAGAAAGATCACCATCCAATCTATAGATTTGTAAGCCTCCTCCGGCGATATACAGCGCGTCAGCACCATCAGGACCGCACCCAAAACCCCCGCCACGCTGATCGGCAAGACCCCAAAAGCCGCCAACGCTAACACCCCTCCAAAGATCAAGAGCGTGAGCGGCGCCTTCTCTTTTTGCAAAGGCTGGAAGCCCATCGGTTGCATTAAGATAAAATTCTCCCGAGCGACTTGCGCCAGACGCCTCTCCGGCCCCTGAAGAAGCAGGGTATCGCCAAATTCCAAGGGAATATGCGCGAGCTGGCCGCGCAGCAGCGTCCCATGCCGCGCGATCCCCAGAACGGTCAATCCATAACGATTATGAAAGTCCAAGTCAGCCAACGTCTGCCCGATGAAGGCCGAGCGCGGCGCAAGAATGACCTCCATGCGCTTGATACTCTCGGCTCTGTGCCACGGATAGGTGAACTCCCTTTCGGGGCGAATCTCTACACCGAATTCGTCTTTTAATTTAAAGATCTCCTCGGCCTTCCCCGCCACGATGAGCAGATCGCCCTCTTGAAGGCTCGTCCACCTCCAGATGTCTAAGATACGTCTCCCCCCTCGGTGGATCTCAATAATGGCAACACCCCGCTCGCGCCACCCCAGTTCGGACACGCGCTTGGTGATGAGCTTGGAATCTTTGGGGATGACGAGCTCCGTCAGATAGTCTTTGGGCATAGACTCTGTGATCTCTTGCGTGCGGCGCACCGGGAGGAGATGCCGCCCGATCAGCGTCATATAGAGCACCCCGGCGAGCACGAGCACCACGCCGAGGGGCGCAAACTCAAAGAGCTCAAATGGGCGCAGCCCATACTGAGTCCCGATGGTGCTCACCAAGATATTGGGCGGCGTCCCGATCAGCGTGCAGACCCCGCCCAACATTGAGCCATACGCCAATGGGATCAAGAGCTTGGATGGGCTGATCTTGCTCTGGCGGCTCAGTTCCATCACGACGGGCAGGAGTAAAGCGACAGCGCCGACGTTGTTGATGAACGCCGAGATCATCGCTACCGCGAGCATAATAACTAAGATTAAGGCCCACTCGCGCCCGCCAGCAATAGCTCTCAACACGCGCCCAATATAGGCCGCGATCCCCGTGCGTGTCGCCGCCGCGCTCATCACGAACATCGCGGCGACGGTGATCACCGCGGGGCTGCTGAAGCCGCTGAAGACTTCGCTGGTGTTGAGCAAGCCCGTGAGCGCCAGCGCCAACAATACCAAGATCGAGACGAGATCCGCGCGCAGACGCTCGCTAATAAAGAGCGCCAGGGCGACCGCGAGAATCGTCAACAGCAGCGTGATCTCCATTATTTAGCCCATTTCATCAAGAGCGGCCCCAGCAGAGCGAGCACAAAAACGATGATCACCGTGAGGGGCAGCAGCGACGGCTCTGGGGCCAGCCCCGCCAAAAGAATCGAGAACTCCCCCCGCGGGATGAGCGCGACGCCTAAGCGCACCGCAGCCGCATGACTGAGATGGACGAACCGCCCGATCACGATTCCAGTGAGGACCTTGCCGGCTATCGCTACCAAGAGCATCCCCGGCACGAGGACGGCTACACGCGCGAAGTTGGTCAGGTCGAGCATCATCCCAAACGAGACGAAGAAGATCGCGGCGAAGAGATCGCGAAATGGAGCGATCACTCGCTCGAGGCGCTCGCGGAACTCTTGCTCTGGCAGAATGAATCCCGCGAAGAACGCCCCGATCGCCCCCGACAACCCCAGCCA
>JAJHSH010000009.1 GCA_022683945.1 Candidatus Acetothermia bacterium
AGGGAGGTAGTCCGTGGCGCAAGCTGCGGGAGCTGGGGGTGAAGGTGCCCAAGGAATTTGCGGTGCTGCCGCCCATGGTGTTGGATCGGCTCTCGACAGATTGGGTGCTGGGCCCTGGTAACCATCTCTTGACCCATTACAAGAGCCCATGCTTGCAGCTTGAGAAGAATTTTACGAGAACCGGGCTTGAATGCCCCGCCCTTTGAGCATAGGGCTTCACTGAGCCGTCTTCAAGTATTCCAGCACCTTCTCCAGCTCTATCTGCCAAGCCGTCCAAGATTTATATGGCTTGAACCCTAATTCGTAGTTAATTTTTAGCATCGGTGCATTCGAGTTAGCGTTCCCTGTGCGAATGCGCTTCACTTGCGGGCGGTCGTGCAATGCCTCTTCGAGCATCGCGGCTTTCAACCACTTCCCCAAGCCATGCCCTCGATATTCGGGGAAGACTCCTGTGTCCCCTTGGTAGAGCGTCTCCGGCTCAAACGGGCTCCAGAAGACTTCGGTATATCCGGCGAGCTTTCCCGTCTTCTTCTCGCGGACGTACAGCGTGCAGCGTTCGGTCTTGCGCTCGGCCAGAGATGCCTCGACTTGGCGCAATTGCTCCGGCGTCCGGTGAAAGTCCTCCATCTCAAGACTATCCCTCGGCGCGGTGTTCATCACCTCTCTCAGTTTTACGATAGCTTCGATCTCTTGCTCTGGGTACGGCCCTGACCACAGCCCAAGCTCAAACTCCGTCTTCGGGGCGCGTGCTTGCCAGTCGCGCACTAAGTCCTTTCTGAGATCAGCCAAGTTCAACTGGTTCGTGCCGGAGACCATCCCCACGCGGGCTCCCAAGCGCTTCATAAAAGCCTCTCCGGCGGGGATGGCTGAATCCGTCCAGGTCATCATGAGTCGGCGGCGTTCTTTCTGGGCTACTTCGGTGATCGGCTTGAGGAGGCGCTTGGCCACTCCTTGACGACGCATCTCCGGGGGCACCTGTATCTCGAACCACGCGAGATGCTGGTTGTCTCCCGTCCGGCTGAGTTCCACCTCGCCTATAGCCACGATCTTGTTGTCACACCAGACCGCCCAGAAGCGCACTTCCCAGAACGGCGGGATCGAGCGCAAATCGCGCATCTCTTCTTCAAGTTCTGTCGGCGGGTCTTCGGGCCACATCTCCCTCTTCATCTGGTTGCTAAACTTGTTCCATGCCTCAAATTCCGATGCGCCGGCTTTATGCGGATCGAAGACTTTTATCGTCTGAGTCATGATGCTCCTCTCTCAAAAGAATGGTTGATTGTACTGAGACACCGAAAGCTCAATAGGTGTCAGAAATCAAGAGATAGACTTGAGCTTCTGTGGTTCTAGGGCGTCGCGCCCCGGAGGTCCAGAAGTGTTAAGCGAGGACTCCCGGGCGGACGCTCATGGAGTTATTCATCACGCGTCTCACCCCCCTTTTGCTAGCTTAGAGCCAGCCTAGAGTGAGAAGACTTTAGCAGAAACTTCTTCTAGAGTCAAATGCGACAGTCGACATGGCTCAGCCACAGACGCGCCAGCTCCAGATCGCTCGGTGTCGTGACTTTGACATTGCGCTCCTCTCCCGGCACGATCTTCGCGCGCACGCCCAGCAGCGCCAGCAGCGCGCCCGCCTCGTCTGTGAAATAACGCTTCTCTCTATGCGCTTGTTGCAGAGCATGCAATATGAGATCTTTGCGAAATCCCTGAGGCGTTTGAACGCGCACCAATTCTTCGCGATCTACGCTCTCGACGATCTCATTCTCTTGTATTCGCTTGAGGCTGTCGGTTATGGGCAGCGCGGGCACCGCGGCGCTGTGAATCTGAGCCGCTTCGATGACTCGTGTTAGCAGCTCAGCAGAGATCAAGGGTCTGGCGGCATCGTGGAGGAGCACGTATTTTTCAGTAGCGGCTTGCACGCCCGCCAGCGCCGAGTCTTGGCGCTGCTCGGCCCCATAGACGATCTCGGTGCGCTTGCGGGTTTGTAGGGGCGAACGGCCATTCGCTCCCAGACTGCGCTCAAAGAGTTCTCTGTCTTCGCGATGGATGACCACAACGATCTGGGAGACCTGCGCGCAGAGAGCAAATTTACGCAGAGAATACCAGAGCAACGGTCTTCTGTCTAGCTCTAAATAAGCTTTGGGCACGCTATTTTTTAAGCGCCGTCCCCGCCCGGCAGCCAGAAGCACAGCGCTGAAGGACGCACTCAAGGGGCCTCCCACTTCTCTTTAGCCCCTTCAAGCTTGGGCCGAACAAAGAGCATCTTGCCCGCTTCGGTCTGCAAACTCGAATGGACGACCGCGCGAATCTTGCGCCCGATGAAGCGTCGCCCGTTCTCGACCACCACCATCGTGCCGTCGTCGAGATAGCCAATACCCTGACCGATCTCCTCGCCCTTGTCTATCACTTCGACTTCGAGTTCTTCGCCGGGAATAAATTTGGGCTTGACGGCGTTGGCTACTTCGTTGATGTTTAAGACCGCAACGTTCTCGACCTTGGCGACTTTATTAAGATTATAATCTGTAGTGATGATCTTCGCGTTCAGCTCTTTGGCCAATTGAATGAGCTTGCGGTCAACGTCCACAAGACCGGCATAGTCTCTATCGGTGGTCTCGACGATCAGATCGGAGTTTCGTCGTAATTCCCCCAGAATATCCAGCCCGCGACGACCCTTGCGGCGACGCAAATTGTCCGAAGAGTCGGCGATGTTGTGCAGCTCGCTCAGGACAAACTGCGGGATGAGAATCTTCCCCTCTATAAACCCCGTCTTGGCCAATTCTCCGATCCGTCCGTCAATAATAACACTGGTGTCGAGCAGCTTGATCTCCGGCTCTCGCACCGGAGCCTCGCCGGCTTCGCGCAATTGCAGCCACAGATTATCGGTGCGATAGCCGATGAGAAATCCTAAGATGGCGAGAGCCATGACGGTCATCCCTTGCAGGGCACGCCAGATCGGCCCCGACGGAAAGAGCAGCTCCAAGGCCCACGCCAAGAGCGCTCCGAAGAGCGCTCCCAACAGACCCGTAGCTACACCCAACACCAGCGCGCGTGCGCCCTCTTCCCTGGCCAATTGGCGCTGGAGCAACAGCGCCAGACTGTGCAAGAAAAAAGCGAAAGCGAGTCCGCTCAGACTACCCAGTAACGCCTGAGCCTCCCAAGAATGAAGTCCGCTCAGCGGCGGCGGCAACAACGGCACCCAATCTGCCGTCAGGCCCAGCGCTACGCCTGCGAGCGCCGACAGAAGATAGCCGAAGATCTTCCACATAATAATATCGCAATACTCCGTACTGTTGAGTATAACAAGAAGAGCGCGACAAACCAAGGCACTCTTTGGTGGTCGCTATAGTGGGAGGGCCGTTTGACTTTCAGGCGATCCCTCGGCTATTTTATATAGAGACGGCACGGGAGAAGTTTATGTCAACAGCCCTCTGGACGGTCCGGCGAGTTTTAGACGGGATGACCGAGCACTTTCGCGCGGCCAAGCTCGAGTCCGCTCGTTTGGAAGCGGAGATCTTGGTAGCGTATGCTTTGGGGATAGACCGATTGGATCTCTATCTGCAGCCGGAGCGCGCGCTCACGGAGGCGCAGCGCCAACGCTTGCGCGATCTGGCGCAGCGACGTATGAACGGCGAGCCGCTCCAATATCTTCTGGGCTCCGCGCTATTTTATAACGCTGACCTACAGCTCTCGCCCGCCGTGCTGATCCCCCGTCCGGAGACAGAAGAATTAGTAGAGCGCATCGTCAAAGATTTTCTCAGACCCCCACAGAGCGTCCTCGATCTGGGAACCGGATCGGGAGCGATCGCTATTGCACTTGCTAAAGCGTGGCCCCAGAGTCAGATGGTCGCGGTTGATCTCTCGGAGGAAGCGCTCGTCGTTGCGGAGCAAAACGCTCTCTCTAACGGCGTACACGAACAGATTCGCTTCGTGCGCTCGGATTGGTACGGCGCGCTGGCAGAGTCTTTCGATCTTATCGTTTCCAATCCGCCTTATCTGCGTCGCGGCGAGCTGGACAGACTGCAGCGAGAAGTCCGACGCGAGCCGCGCCGTGCGCTCGACGGCGGTCCTGACGGCTTGGAAGCGATCACTCGTATTATCACAGAGAGTTCGAGATTTCTGAATTCCAACGGACGGCTCTACTTAGAAATAGACTCTGACCAAGGGAAATGCGTGCGCGATCTATTGGTTGCAGCCGGGAAATTCTACGAGATCGATCTCTTGCCGGACGGCACGGGGCGTGTGCGGTTCGCCCGCGCCGTGCGCCCTTAGAGAGCATTTGAGATGCTTGTGCAAGTGTCCGAGCTGCGTTTTCTCACGCCGGAGGGTCACGCTATTTTAGAAGATGTCCATCTGCGCGTGGAGCATGGAGCGTGGGTCTGTTTGGTGGGGCCGCCCAGTTCCGGGAAGAGTCTATTGTTTAAACTGTTATTTCGCGAGCGCGAGCCCCAGCGCGGCCAGATCTTAGTAGACGACAGAAACATTACACGGCTGCGACGCGATCGTCTGGATGCCCTGCGCCGACGCCTGGGGATCGTCCCTCAAGACCCCAAGCCGATGCAGCGCACGGCCTTCGATGCGTTGGTCTTCAAGCTGCGCACGCTGGGCTTCGCCCCGGACGAAGCCGAAGAGCGAGCTGAAAAAATTCTCGATCTGCTGAAGCTCGATGATGATGATGACGAGACGGCCAACCGTCTCATAAGCGAACTCGATATGTCTAAACAAAAACTCTTCTTTGTCGCGCTTGCGGTCTGCCACGATCCCGTGCTCTTATTATTAGACGAGCCTTTTGAGGGTCTCTCGCCGGAAGGAGCGCAACAGGTTCTCGACGGCTTGACTCGGCTTTATGAGAGCAAGCGGCTGGCGATCTTGATGGCCACGCGCAGTCAGCTCTGGGCGCAGCGCAGCGGTGCCCGTCTTGTCTATCTTTATGATGGACATACGCACGATAGCCCGTCAACTCAGAAGAGATCAGGGGAGATCTGAAAGCTATGCTCAGCTTTTTGCTCAAAGAGCTGGCGCGCACGGCGCTCATCGCCGTCTTAGCTCGTATCTTGATCGCGCCGGCTGCGGGTGCGGCAGTCACAATAGTTGTGGGCCTTGGGGCCTTGGTGACTGGCGACGTGGGCGCAGGGCGTCTCTTAGTGCTCTTCAAGCCCGAAGTCTCCAGCGATCAGATCATAGCGATCTATCGTCAAGCGCGTGAGTGGGAGACGGTCTCCGAAGTTCGCTATATTTCTCCCCAAGATCCCGAACGCGCACGAGATCTCTTAGAAATTTCGCGTGTGCCCGCTGGGTATCTGAGCGTTACCGTGCGGCGGCTCACCGAGCTCTCGGAGTTAGAGAAGACCCTGCGCGCACTCTCGGGAGTGGCTACGGTGGAATCACACAGAAGAAGCGCTCTAGGAGCAGCATTGACCCCTTTCGGAGGCGTGATCTTTTGGAGTGTGCTCTTCGGGGGAGGCGTGCTGGTTCTTGGTCTTTTTCTTATGGCGCTGCGCGCTCTGCGCGATGCTTGGGCCGGCGAACTCGAAACGCTCTATCTGGCGGGGGTGTCTATGAGCGCAGTTCGCGGCGCGTTTTTCGTTTGGGCTGTGGGGATGGGGGTAGCCGGCGCGCTCGTGGGAATACTATTCGTCATAGTATTGCAAGCTCTAACAAATACATGGCTCTGGCTGCCGGAGCTGGAGCAGCCCGGTGGAGTGCGTTATGTTGCTTTGGTCATGCTTGGTTTTGGCAGCGGCGTGGGTGCGCTCGCTGGGGTGATTCTTATCTTTCAGCTTCGACGCTAGATCACCCCTTCAAAATAGCGTGTAAGATCGTGCTGACGATACTTATCAGTAGCGCTCCCAAGAGCGCCCACCAGAAGTTATCTACGCTGAAGTACGCAGGTAAGAGCCAGGCCGTGAGCGAAATCATCACCGCGTTGATAACAATCAGAAAAAGCCCAAACGTGATGAGCGTGGCGGGCAACGTCAAGAAGATAATGACGGGGCGCAAGATGGCGTTGAGCAAGCCCAAGACCAAGCCTGTCAAGATCAGGGCGGCGAGCTGATCGTTGAGCGTGGCGCCGAGGGCGTGAATGCCTGGCAAGAGCCAAGCCGTGACCGCCACGGCGATCGTCGAGACGACCCAGCGGATGAGAAAGCGCACCACGAGTCCATTGCTCCGAGCCATAGGGTTACTATATCAGTTCTGTGCGACCCCTGTCAAGATCATCGCTCACGTTCTCCTAAGCCTCTGACGCACCTGCTCCATCACCGGAGCCAGATCGCTGTGAATCACCAGATCGGCTATCTCATCAAAGGAGGTCGGCTCGCGATTGACGATAATAATTTTCGCGCCCCGTCGCTTGGCTCGCGGAACCAGATCAGCTACGGGATAGACCCCCAGCGATGTCCCCAGAACCCACAACAGATCGCTGCGCTCCACTTCAGCTAGGGCGTCTTCAAAGATCAGCGGGAGCAACTCACCGAAGAGCACGACATCGGGCTTGAGCAACTGATCACACTCGTCACAGAGGGGGATGCGAGATCGCTCGACTCTGGCGAAGATCTCTTGGAGGGTGTAAGGCTTCCGGCAAGCGATACAGGACCCGCGCGTAAAATTTCCGTGCACTTCCAAAACGCGCTTTGAGCCGGCTTTGCGGTGCAGATCGTCAATGTTTTGAGTGATCACCGCTTGCATAATGCTCTGCTCTTCTAGCTCTGCAAGCAGCTGATGCGTGACATTGGGCGCAGCGTTCGCCAGTCCGGCGAAGCGCCGGCGCCAGAACTCGTAAAAACGCGCAGGATCGCTGCGAAAGCCCTCTATCGAAGCCACCTGCATCGGGTTGAATCTCTCCCAGAGTCCAGAGCTGGGGCTGCGAAAATCGGGAATCCCAGAATCGGTACTAACGCCTGCTCCCGTCAGAGCTACAGCGTAGCGCGCATTCAACAGCAGTTGAGCTAACTGTTCTATCGGATTTTTCATAACTTCACCTGTATCTTAGCTTAGGCTCCCAAAGAAGTCAGAGATTCTACGGCCTTGGCGGCAACCCTGATCGCGTTCTGCTCGCCCAAACGCAGGTCTTCTAAACGAATCTCGACGTCACCGTCTCTGTCCACCACTCCGCTCACACAGCCCCCGCGCAATCCCATCGCACTGCAGATCGTCAGCAGCGTCGCGGCTTCCATTTCATAGTTGAGCACCTTCAAGCGCTGCCACTCCGTCGTCATTCCGCGCAGATGCAACGGGATATATTGACTGAAAGAATCTGAGCGCTCTTGTCCGGGATAGAAGGTCGCTGTTGAGCATGTGATCCCCACGTGATAAGCGATCTTCAGTTCTTGCGCAGCTTGCTGGAGAGCTTGCACGATCTGGTAGTGTGCGACCGCTGGGTACTCCAAGGGCGCGTAATCTAGAGAAGCTCCCTCGCGGCGGACGGCTCCGGTGGTGATCACGACATCGCCGACGTTGATCGCGGGCTGCAAGCCCCCCGAGGTGCCCACGCGGATGAACGTGCGCACGCCGAGCAGTGCCAACTCTTCGATAGCGATGGCCGTCGAAGTCACCAGCACGGGAGTCTCTCTCACATAGACCAAAGATGTCTTGAACTCGCGATGGTAGGCTAAGGGTTGGCTTTGGTGAAAGGCGTGAGCGATCTTCTCCACGCGTGCGGGATCGCCGGGGAGCAGCGCGATCTGCGCTCCTTGCACTTCCTCTTCCGTGAGATCGAGATGATAGACGTGTTTCATCTGTTTTTGTTTTCATCTCCTTCAGATCAGCCATCTGTCACTCTGCCACACGACGCCCTGCGCCTCGGCCAACTTTTGGATCTCCGCCCACAGATCTTCCACAGCGCGATAGACTTCGCCAGCGGTGCTCGGTCTAAAGCTTGCCAGCACTGCCATCTGGTTCTCGAAGTCTTGGGGTAGAATTGAAAAACGTCGCACCTCTTCCCACACAGTTGCTCCCGTTGTGAAATATCTGCGATTGGCCAGTCCCAGCCAGAGCACGGAGAACCAGAGAAAGCGCCCGGCCCACCAGCGCAGATTTTCTTCTCTCTTTTGCTGCCATGCCCCGCGAATCTTCTGCATCAGTTCATAGAGATCTTCGGAGATGAGCTGGGCTTGGGCTGCGCGAAAATCTTCGTCTTTGAGGCTCTCGACGGCCCGATGGGCTTGAGCGAAGAAATTCTCTCGCTCAAAGAGCACCACCTGCTGACGATAGATGGCTGCCCAGATGGGCCAGTCCGTGTCCACGCTCCCCGCACGGCGCAGATAGCTCTCAGACTGCTCGTAGTTGATCTCGATTTTCGCCCCCGATCTATGCACGTACTCGACATCGTGCTCGCCTACAGCAGCCGTCGTGACCACTTTGAGTTCAATATCACTGAAAGAAGTATCGGCTTTGCGGGCGACGGAGCCGTAGATGGCAATTCCTACAACAGCATCGCCGTACTGGGCAAGAATGCGCTGCGCGAGATCGCGAGCGATGGAGAGACGATCTTCGTGGGTCATTTCAGTTTGCTCCGTAGCACTCTTGCTGTGAAGCTTGCCAGATCGCGAAAGAGCCTTTCGATCTGGGCTTCTTTCTCTTCGAGAGCGAGCTTCAGATGCGCTTCGATGCGGGCTTCCATCTCACGCACTGCTTTGGGGTCGGCCCACGGCGCTAGATGTTGCAAGAGCAAACGGTGCGCGCCCTTGCGCTCCATCACTTCCAGTCCGTCGAGCATCTGACGATGCGGTGTCCCCTCCCAGATAGATAAAATCATCGCTTCGCGCAGCCAGCGATCCATGCCAAACTCGGCCAGCGTCCCGATGCCCCCGTAGACTTCCATGCCCCACTTGGCCGTCTGCGCTGCCAATTCTGCTGTCCAGTATTTTGCTAAATGTGCGACCAAGCGAAAGAGATGATACTGTTCAGAATACGGAGACTGCTCGCGCCAGACGCGATCTAAGAGCGTCACGGCCTCCCACGCCAGTGCGAAAGCGCTCTCTAATTGTGTGGCGCGATCTTCAAACTGCCGGCGCAATAACGAGTGCTCGATAATGGGCTTGCCGAAGGCTGTGCGCTGCTGGGCGAAGCTCAGCGCGTCAGCCAGCGCTCGCTGCGCGACAGCTACACTCGCCACACTGTTGGCTACTCGCGAGAGATTCAAGACTTCTAAAATGAGATAGACGCCCCCTTCGGCTTTTCCTAAGAGATACGCTTCGCTCTCTTTGAGTTCGACTTCGCCGGTGGGGACAGAGCGTGTTGCGATCTTGTCTTTCAGTCTTCTTATGGTGTAGTTGAGGCTTCCGTCTTGACGATATTTGGGGAGCAGAAAGAGCGCCAGGCCGCGCACGTTCTTCGGCGCTCCTTCGGGGCGAGCCGCGACGACCGCTAATTCTGCTCCCGCATTGCTCGCGAAATATTTTTCGCCTGTGAGGAGCCAGCGATCTCCCGCAGGTTTAGCGATAGTCTCAACAGCGGCTCCCAAGTCCGAGCCTCCCTTCACTTCGGTCATCCATGTCGCGCCCTGCCAGACCGTGTCGTCTCTCTTGAGAAGCTCCGGCAAAAAGCGAGCTTTGACGCTCTCGGCCCCGTATTTTTCTAACGGCACCGCCGTCGAGAGCGACACCGTGTACGGGCAATACAACCCCGGATCGTAAAACGACGTGAGATAGCCCAGCAGATACGATGAGACTAAAGATTTCTCTTCAAAGGCGCGCCAGACGATCCCTTCTTTATATCCGTGCTTGAGCAGCGTCCAATACTCCGGGGGAAAGAGAATCTCGTCTATGCGTCTGCCGAAGCGATCGAACATCTTGAGCCAGGGCGTGCCGGCGCGATCTATAGTCTCGGAGATCGGCTTGCCTTCGCGCTCCCAATAAGATTCATACGCTCTCAGGGTCTGCTCACACGCGACGGTGCTGAGCTGTTGCTTTAAAAACGAGACAGGTGAACGAAGTTCTTCCCATCTCATAACGCCTCCCTTCACACTCAAAGATTACGATATAGCTCTCTCAGAGTCAATTGGAATTGTGGAGATCGCGGAAGGGGACGGAAAACACGGAAGCAACAGAAGACAGCTGGTTTCTTTCAGCGCCTTCCGTGATTCAATCTCATAAGTGCGCTACAATAGCTCCACGATCACAAGAGCAAGGAGGTCTTATGTCCGGTCGTCTCCAAGCCTTTCAAGAGTTCAGACAGAAAATGAACGAGAAGATCCTCTCCCGCGAGAATCTCCCAATTAAGCGATTCTTCGCGCTCGATTCTCAAGCATATCAAGACGGCGCACTCCCTGCGAAGACCAAAGAGCTGCTGGGACTCGTCGCTTCGATGGTCTTGCGCTGCGATGACTGTATCTCGTATCATCTTATTCAGTGCGCCAAGCTCGGCGTCACCGATGAAGAGTTCTTTGAGACGTTCAACGTCGCTCTCGTCGTGGGTGGCTCTATTCTCATTCCCCATCTACGACGCGCTGTAGAGATGTTCGAGGAGATCAGAGAAGCTCAGCACAGAGGAGGCCCACTGTGATCCCTATCGAAGAGTTTCAAAAGATCGAACTGCGCGTTGCGACTATTCTGAGCGCCGAGCGTGTCCCCGGCGCAGACAAACTGCTCAAATTTCAGATAGATTTGGGGACAGAGCAGCGTCAGCTCGTCGCTGGCATCGCCAAGCACTATGCCCCAGAAGAGTTGGTGGGAAAACAGATCATCGTAGTTGCAAATCTACAGCCCGCGGTCATCCGCGGGGTCGAGTCCAACGGAATGCTCTTGGCCGCCAGCACCGAAGACCAGTCCCAACTCGCGTTGGTCACGCTTCAGCGTCCCGTGCCCAACGGATGTCGTGTCAAATAATATAATGCGCGTTCAGATCGAGTATCCCGACTGGGTCATCCAGCAGATAGACTGGGAACGCTGCTATCGCGCTCCCGAAGAGCGGATGCGCTTCGTCATTGGGTTGGCACGCGAGAACGTCTTGCACAGAACGGGCGGCCCCTTCGGCGCTGCGGTCTTCGAGAGCCAGACCGGACGGCTCGTCTCCGTTGGGGTCAACTTGGTCGTCTCCCAGCAGAATGCTATGCTGCACGCCGAGATCGTCGCCCTGATGATGGCTCAACACCGACTGCGTTCGTTCACGCTCAACACCGACCCTAAGATTCAATATGAGTTGGTCACGTCCTGTGAGCCGTGTGCGATGTGCTTGGGAGCGATCTTCGCGAGTAAAGTTAGACGCGTCGTCTGGGGGGCAAGCCGCGAAGACGCTATAAAAATCGGCTTCGACGAGGGGCCGGTCTTCCCCGAATCGTATGAGTATCTCAAAGCCCGCGGGATCGAATTTATCGGAAATATCTGTTGCGCCGAAGCCAGAGCCGTTCTCGATCTTTATATCCAACACGGAGGTATTATCTATGTCTAAGCGCCCCATCGTCGCTGAAGATCTTATGAAGCTCCAATATCTGGGCGATCCCCAGATCAGCCCCGACGGACGAAGAGTGATCTTCACCGTCAAGACCGTAGAGAGCGAGAAGAATCGCTATCTGTCTCATTTATGGCTCGCCGACACAGAGTCTGGAGACGTGCGCCCGTTCACCTTCGGCGAAGTGAGCGACGCTTCTCCCCGCTGGTCGCCCGACGGCAAGCGCATCGCGTTCTTACGCACCAAAGAGAAGCGCACCCAGATTTGGCTCATCCCCGCCGACGGCGGCGAGGCCTGTCAGTTGACAAAACTGGACGAGGGCGGCTTCAGCTCTCTCGCTTGGGCTCCCGACGGCCAGAAGCTGGCGTTCGCTTTCAGGCCCACTCACCCAGACTGGACACAAGAAGCTCTCAAAAAACGCGAAGAGTCCAAAAGATCAAACCCGCCCAGAATCATTACGAGAATGCACTATCGCTTGGACGGCTTCGGTTTCTTAGATATGCGTCAGCATATTTGGGTCTGCGACGCTGCTACTGGACAAGCCCAGCAGATCACCGACGGAGACTACGACGACCACGATCTCGCTTGGTCGCCCGACGGAAAGTATTTAGCTTTCGTCTCCAATCGCAGCGCCGATCCCGATGACCGACCCTACATTGACCAAGAGATCTGGATCGTTCCCATGACGGGCGGAAAACTGAAAAAACTCCCCGCGCCCATCGGCACCAAGCACAGTCTCGCTTGGCACAAAAATCAGATCGCTTATCTGGCGAGCGATGACCGCGAAGACCCGTGGGTGCCGCGCCACACCCGCCTGTGGGTCGTCGCCGCCGACGGCAGCAGCGAAGCCCGCTGCTTGACGCAATCGCTTGACCGAACTTTGGGAAGTACGACACTCACCGACACTCAAGAGGCTTTTTCGGGAGGCAGCAGCCCCATCTGGTCTGCTGACGGCCAGAAGATCTTCTTTATCGTGAGCGATCAGGGCAACGCGCACGGCTACTCCGTCGCTCTTGACGGACAAGCGCCTGTGGCACTGACCAATGGCCCGCTCAACGTCGTGAGCGCCAGCGCCGACAGAGCTGAAAAATTCGCGCTGCTCATCAGCCGGCCCACCAGACCCGCCGAAGTCTTCATCTGCTCTCTCACTGGCTCGACGCTTACGCTGCGCGCGCTCACCAAGCTCAACGAAGCGTTTTTAAACGAAGTACAGATCAGCGAACCCGAAGAAGTCTGGTTTTCCAGCAAAGACGGCACAAACCTTCAGGGTTGGCTGCTCAAGCCCATAAATTTTGACCCGAAGAAAAAATATCCGCTTGTGCTCTACGTGCACGGCGGGCCACACGCCCAGTACGGCAATGCGTTCTTCCACGAGTTTCAGTATCACGCCGCGCGCGGCTATCTTGTCTTTTACACCAACCCGCGCGGCAGCACCGGGCGCGAAGAGAGCTTCGCTTCGGCCATTCGTGGCCACTGGGGAAACTTAGACTTTCAAGACATAATGGCCGCAGCCGACTACGGCGCTTCGCTGCCGTATATAGACGCGAAGCGCATGGCCATCGCCGGGGGGAGCTACGGCGGCTATATGACCAACTGGGTCGTCGGGCAGACCGATCGCTTCAAGTGCGCCATTACAGATAGAAGCGTCGTCAATCTTCTCAGTGACTTCGGGACGTGCGATTTCCCCGGAACGATTGAGGGATACTGGGCCGGCGACGCCTGGGAGCGCACCGAGCCGCGCTGGAGCCAATCACCCCTAAAATACGTGCAAAACATTAAGACTCCGCTCTTAATTATTCACAGCGAAGGAGATCTGCGCTGCCCCATCGAGCAAGCCGAGCAGCTCTTCATTGCGCTCAAGCGCCTCAAGCGCGAAGTCGTCTTCGTGCGCTATCCTAAAGAGACGAGCCACGGGCTTTCGCGCTCCGGCCCGCCCGACTTGAGATTGGATCGCTTGCAGCGCATCAGCGCGTGGCTGGATAGATATTTGGGAGGTTAGAGGCCCTCACCCCTAGCCCCTCTCCCGTCGTGACCGACAGGAGAGGGGTTTTGTGCTGATTCCCCACAAGTTGCTGCTATGCGCCGTAGAACACCTTCAATATCGTTCTCAATATCGGCATTCTTGATGCGAAGCACTCGATATCCTTGACACTTGAGGATCTCTGTGCGTTGCCGATCCCGTTCGCGCTGTTGTTCATGCACAGCTCCGTCCAGCTCGATGACAAGCCTGTGCTCGGCGCAGTAGAAGTCTACAACGAACCCAGCTACAGGATGTTGGCGGCGAAACTTGAGGCTGCATAGCTGTTTGTCCTGCAAATGCTTCCATAAGATCTGCTCTGAAGGTGTAGCGTCATGCCGCAGCTGTCTGGCGCGCAGGCGTATAGCTGGATCACCACGCCAGAAAGTTCTCTTCTTCATAAGCTATTCTTCATTGCCCTCTCCTGTGCGTCAGCACGGGAGAGGGTTAGGGTGAGGGCCTTATAGATCCTAATTCGATAACACCAGCTATCTTATTCTAAAGGTTCCCTCTCTGTCAATGTGTAATGGGTCAAGAGATGGTTACCAGGGCCCAGCACCCAATCTGTCGAGAGCCGATCCAACACCATGGGCGGCAGCACCGCAAATTCCTTGGGCACCTTCACCCCCAGCTCCCGCAGCTTGCGCCACGGACTACCTCCC
>JAJHSH010000005.1 GCA_022683945.1 Candidatus Acetothermia bacterium
GGGAGGTAGTCCGTGGCGCAAGCTGCGGGAGCTGGGGGTGAAGGTGCCCAAGGAATTTGCGGTGCTGCCGCCCATGGTGTTGGATCGGCTCTCGACAGATTGGGTGCTGGGCCCTGGTAACCATCTCTTGACCCATTACACCCGGCCACTGAAGTGGCGGGCTGGAAGCTACAAAGCCCGCTGGCGCGGGCTGAGAGTCTCCGCCAGGAGACTTTGTAAGCCCAGCTCGCGGCTTCAGCCGCCGAGCACAACTGACCGACGATCCCTCTTCATTCACTGCAAGCGCATAGCTAGCTCTGTCAGCGTAGGGATGGAGAAGCGTTGTATCAGATAGAGCAACAGAATCAGAATTAGGGGTGACAGGTCAATCATAGGGGTCGTAAAGCGCCGGAGGAGAAAGTAGCGAATGGGGGCCAAGAGAGGTTCGGTCACGGTGTCGAGAAAGCGCACAATCGGGTTATACGGGTTGGGCTGCACCCAACTGATGAGCGCCCGCGCGATGAGAATCCAGATATAAATAGTAATCGTCCAGTTCAGAATGTCGGCAATGGCCAGAATGAGATTCTTCAGGGCAAACATAATAGTTATTATACTAAAAAAGCGACCGGCTCCGGTAGTGCAGACTCTGGGAGCCGGTATGAAAGACTACTCTTGTGCGACAAGTGCGACGGCGGGCTGGAAAGGTTCGCTCTCCGGGCGCTGAGGAACAAAAGCGACCGCCAGATGCGATACGGGATCGCCTGTAGGGGGCAGCGTCAGTTTCAGTCTTTGCCCGTGTTGCTCCACCTGACTTGGTAATTCTACCCAATGCCCCGCTTCGTTCAGGAAGAGCAGGGCTTGGACTTCTTGGCCCTGCCAGTCTGGGGGCATCTTTATAGAAAGCTCGATCTCTTCAGCGGCGAACCCTCCTACCAGGAGGTCGAGAAAGCGCAGGGCGCTGGCGGGCAAGTGGGTGCTCGTTTTTTCTTTCTCCAGTGAGATTGCGCCTGCGATATCTGTCGCTTGGTTCATGGCAAGGCGCCTCCTTAGCTCGTTTTGTGTATTTTATTGCTCCTGGGGCGGCTCCGTCAAGAGACCGCTCCTCCTTCTCCACGAAAACTACAATAGTTCTACTGAGTGCTATCGAGTCCCATCCTCCTTTCACTTCTTTTTCTTTCCCTTTCTCGTATTTCACCCCTACTTCGATCCCGTAGCTAGAGCAATCGGCGGTGCGGTGTTCAAGAGGGCTACCGGGATCTCGGCCAAGACGATATTGGTCTGCGTCTTGACGAAACAGCCCTCCAAGCGCTTCCAACTGTTCGTCGCTCTGTCTAAATAGAGCAGACAGAGCTTGCTCTCTTCGGTGACGCCGGCGGCTCTCAGTTCGGCATCGGTGTACTCGATCTCTAACTGTACCGTGCCGGTGCGCACGCCGCTCACTAAGAGACCGATCACTTTCACCGGGGTCTCCAGAGGCTTGATCTGCTCTGGGAACCCCGCGCGATATTTCGCTACAATCACTACGCCATCGGCGCTGATGTCCACATCAAAGAAGCGTATGTGAGTGTCTGCTTGGTTCGTCGCATCGAAGACCGCGCGCCCGTTGCCGAATTTTCTGATGATCCAGCCCATGACGGAGTTCTCCAGAAGCTCGTTCATCGGGGCGAGGAGCCAAGGCAGGACGATGGGACACGGATTGGGCCCCGTTTCGGTCCCTTCGGCAGTGCAGTCACGGTTGACGCGTATGCCGACAGCGGCGTTCCCGCGGCCCTCAAAGATTCCCGAAGGCCCGTTGGGATCGCCCCACCAGTTGCGATCCGCACGGATCGTCTTCTCATCCAGACCCGCCGCCAGGCGCAGCCCAAACTGCTGATTGCTCACGATGTCATTGAACTCCAGATCGGCCCCGGAAGCACCAGCGCTCAGATCGACGCCGCCCTGCCGGTTTTGCACGATCTTATTGCGCTCAAAAGTAACAGTGTTCGTCTCTTGGAAGAGCACGCCGGCCCAATAGTTGAGCGTCACGGTATTTTGGCGGATATCCAAATCGCTCGCGCCTTGGGCAAAGACCCCGTGCCATTGGTTGGCCTCGATGAGATTCCCCGTCAGGTCGGCGTTCTTCGCCCCATTGACGATCTTGACGCCCTCGCGCTCGTTCTCGCGAATCTGATTTTGCAAGAGCGTGTTGTCATTGGCGCCGTCTAAAACAACGCCGGCATCGCCGTTGGAGAGAATAAAATTCTCGCGCAGCGTATGGCGGCTGGCTTTTTCTAAGAACACGCCGACTTTACCGTTGTTTTTGATGGTGTTATTGACCAGAGTGTCATTGCGAGTTTTTTCTCCCAGATAGATGCCGTGGCCGTTGTTGCCCTCGAGTTCGTTCGATCTAAAAGTATTTCTCCCGTCGCTCTCTTGGAGGAAGATGCCCTCTTCTTGACTCTCTTTGATGGCGTTGGAAGTAAACGTATTATTGCTAGGGGCGCGCCCCGATTCTTGAGCGACGAGTTTGACGCCGAAGCCGTTGTTGCTCAGCGCGTTATGCTGAAGATTGTTGCCGCTGACGTCGCCGGAGAGCAAGATGCCCTCGGCGCCGGCGCGCGCGTTGTTATAAATTTTATTTCCCTGGACGGAATTGCGCTTGGCCGAGCGCTCACCCTCTTTGAGAGCCAGACCACCAGCGCTGTTATGGAAGATCTCGTTCTCACGAATCTCGTTATTGTCAGAGGCTTGGACGGTGATCCCGTAGACTCCGCTCGTTGTGATGTTGTTTTTCAAGATGACAGCCCCGTTGGCTCGGTCTAATTTAATGCCGTCCATAGCGTTGTGGGCGATCTGGTTGTTAGAAATCTCTGCGCCGTCGTTCTCGGAGACGAGCGCGCCTTCGCCTCTATTGAGAATGATCTCGTTGCGACTGAGGATGGCGCGATCGCTGTCTTTGCTTAAAAAGACGCCGATGCTGCCGTTGCTGCGGATCTTGTTCTCTTCGGCGCGCAGCCCGGTGCTCGCCTCGTCGACTTTGAGGCCTTCGCCGCCGTTGTTGAAGATCTCGTTTCGCAACAACACGACGCCGTCGGCCCCGCCGACGATCAAGACGCCGGCACCCGCAGAGTTACGGAATTTATTATTGGAGAGAGCCGCGTTGTCGCCGGTGATCTTGATGGCGTTCTCCGCCTGATCGGCGTCCACATCAAAGCCGACGAAAAGCACATTTTTGGCTTTAATTTCGACAGCACCGATAATTTTCGTCTTATCGCGCCCGGCGCGGGAGATCCACTGAAGCCCCTTGACGTCAATGGCGTTCTCGCCGGTGAGGCTCTCTTTATACGTACAGGGCGCGACGACGATCACGCCGAACTCCGAGCGGGGCTTGATCCGCCCTTCTCGGGCGAACTGCAGCGCGGCCGTCAGCGTCTTGTACTGATAGGGCATTTCGACGGGATAGGTACAATCAACGAAGATCACAGAGCCCCGGGTGTTCTGGGCAGGGGCGTTCACGGAGACGGCGATGGCTAAGATGGCCAAAACAAGAACTGCGCCCGCGATGCGGGTCAGAATGCGCATAGAGACGTCACCTCGCTCAAAGATGCAGACCAACCTCCACGTGATGGTCGGCCCTCATTATAGGGTACTGGGTCCCTAAAAGTATGTAACTGGCATTACTGGGAAGTCGGATTTTTGAGGGATTATCGGCTCTAGAGCACGGCGCTTCTCAGCTTTTGCACTTCTCTTCTGATAAACTCAACGATCTCTTGCGTCGAAGCCCCCGGCCCGAAGAGCCCCTTCACGCCCATCTGCTCTAAGATGGGCTTGTCTTCGTCTGGGATGATCCCGCCCCCCAGCAATAAAACATCGGTCATCCCGGATTGCTTCATCGAGTTCATTGCCTTCTTGAAGATCGCCAGATGCGCTCCCGATAAGATACTGAGACCAATCACGTCCACATCTTCTTGGAGGGCGGCCTTCACGACCTGTTCGGGCGTATTGTGCAGGCCCGTGTAGATGACCTCCATGCCCGCATCGCGCAGCGCGCGCGCGACGACTTTGACGCCGCGGTCGTGCCCGTCCAGCCCCGCCTTGGCCATCAGCACTCGAATGGGGCGATCCATAAGCTGCCACCTCTCTGTCAACTGACCCTCACCCTGCCCTCTCCCTGAGAGGGAGAGGGGGTTAGACCATTGCCGGTTCGCGATAGGCTCCGTGAACTTTCTTTAAGACCTCCATGATTTCGCCTACGCTCGCGTAGGCTTTCACGGCCTCTAAGATATAGGGCATCGTATTCTGTCGTCGGCGCGCAGCTTCTTCCAATCGGTGCAGCGCGCCCGCGACGGCGCGGGCGTCGCGTTCTTCACGAACTCGCTTCAAACGCTCGATCTGCCGTCGCTGCACTTCGGGGTCAATCTTGAGCGTGGGCACTTTTTGATCTTGCTCCCTAGGGATCGTGTACTTATTGACCCCGACGATTGTCTGCTCTCCCGATTCGACTTGCTTTTGGTACTCATAGGCGGCTTGGGCGATCTCGCGCTGGAAGAAGCCCTGCTCAATTCCCCGAAAGACCCCCTCTAAGATGCTGCCGTGGCCCAGTCTTTCGATCTTGTGAATATATTCGAGGGCTTTGCGCTCGACTTCGTTCGTGAGGGCTTCGACGAAATAGCTGCCCGCCAGCGGGTCTATCGTATCGGCGACGCCCGACTCGTAGGCGATGATCTGCTGGGTGCGCAGCGCGATGCGCACGGCCTCTTCGGTGGGCAGCGCCAGCGCTTCGTCATAAGAGTTGGTGTGTAAGCTCTGCGTGCCGCCCAAGACCGCCGCCAGCGCTTGCAACGTCACGCGAATAATATTATTTAAGGGCTGCTGCTCTGTCAGTGAACAGCCGGCGGTCTGGGTGTGAAAGCGCAGCTTCCAGCTCTCCGGGTTTTGGGCGCCATAGCGCTCGCGCAGAGCGCGCGCCCAGATGCGTCGCGCGGCCCTAAATTTCGCGATCTCCTCAAAGAGCGAATTATGCGAATTGAAGAAGAAGCTCAGCTGGGGAGCAAACTCGTCAATCTCTAAGCCCCGTTGCAGTGCCGCTTCGACATAGGCCATGCCGTCGGCCAGCGTGAACGCCAGCTCTTGCACGGCCGTCGAGCCGGCCTCGCGAATGTGATAGCCTGAAATACTAATAAGATTAAATTTGGGCGTCTCTTTGATCCCGAATTCGAAAATATCTACGATCAAGTCTACAGAGGGTCTTGGGGGGACGACCCACTCTTTCTGGGCGATGAACTCTTTGAGCATGTCGTTCTGGATCGTACCGCGCAGCTTTTTGCGGTCCACGCCCTGTTGGTCTCCAATGGCGATATACATCGCATAGATGACCGGCGCGCTGGGATTAATAGTAAAACTTGTCGAGACGCGATCTAAGGGGATGCCATCGAAGAGAATCTCAAAATCTCTGAGGGTCGCGATGGCAACGCCCTCAACGCCGACCTCGCCATCGGCGAGAGGGTGATCGCTATCCAGCCCCATCAGAGTGGGCATATCGAAGGCCGTAGAGAGTCCGGTCTGACCCTCTTTTAAGAGATACTTGAATCTCTGGTTGGTCTCTTCGGGGCCGCCGAAGCCCGCGAATTGGCGCATCGTCCAGAGCCGTCCCCGGTACATGGTGGGATAGACGCCGCGGGTGTAGGGGTACTCACCGGGATAGCCTAGATCTCTTTCATAATCTAACTCTTTGATCTCTTCGGGGGTGTAGAGCCGAGCGATCTCTTCATTGGAGACGGTGATAAATCTCTCTCGTCGCTCCGGGGATTTTTTCTCTCTTTCGGTCTGCACGTGAGTCTTCATGCGGCCTCCGCGTTCTCGCTTTTGTTCTATTATTATAGTAAAAAATCGCTCAGGAGCCAATATCCCGGCGATAGTGCATCCCCTGAAATCGGATCTGTGCGATAGCCGCATAGGCGCGCTCGCGGGCTTCGCTCACGGAAGAGCCAAACCCTATGATATTGAGCACGCGGCCTCCTGCTGTCACGACTGTGCCGTCTTTAAGCGCCGTGCCCGCGTGAAAGACGAGTAGATGGCCCTCACCCCCAGCCCCTCTCCCGTCCGTCAAGACGGGAGAGGGGTGCCCGCAGGGCGGGGTGAGGGCCTCAAGCCCTTCAATCACACAGCCCCTCTCGTACTGTTCGGGGTACCCCCCAGAAGCCAAGACGACGCAGACAGTGCTGAGAGGCTTGAGCTTCGTCTCAAATCTCTCTAACCGACGCTCCGCGATCGCCCGATAGAGTTCGAGCAGATCGAAGTCGAATCTTGGGACTAGGACTTGGGTTTCGGGGTCGCCGAAGCGCACGTTATATTCGATCACATACGGGCCGTTCTCCGTCCAGATGAGCCCAAAGTAGAGAATGCCCTCGTAGCCGATATTCTCTGCGCGCAGCGCTTCAAACGTCGGCGCGACGATCTTTCTCACTGTCTCGTCTAGCATCTCTTTAGTGAGCCAGGGCACAGGTGAGATTGAGCCTATGCCGCCAGTGTTGGGGCCGCAGTCGCCGTCAAGCAGTCTTTTATAGTCTTGGGCCGCGCCCAGAAGCCTCCAAGAGACGCCATCAGAAGCGACGAAGAGAGAGAACTCGCGCCCGACCAAAAAATCTTCGATGACCACGCGCCCTGAGGCTGCACCGAACTTCTTTGAGATTATAAAATCGCGCAAAATCTGTTCGGCTTCGGGGTGTGTCTGAGCGATAGCGACGCCCTTGCCCGCGGCCAGACCGTCGGCCTTGATGACCAATGGCGTTTGCATCGTCTGTGCAAACGCGGCGGCTTGACCGAAGTCAGTGAAGCTGGCGTGTCGTGCCGTAGGGATGCCGTGTTTGTGCAGAAACGCTTTTGCTTGGACTTTGCTGCCTTCTAGAAAAGATGCTTTCTGAGTAGGTGCAATAATTTTTAGATTTTCTCTCTCGAAGGGGTCGCGAATGCCGGCGACGATAGGGGCTTCCGGGCCGACAATCGTTAAGTCGATCTGTTCTCTTCGAGCGAACTGGGCAAGTTCCGAGAGATTCTCCGCGCCGATGGGGATATTTTGGCCGAGCTGGGCCGTGCCCGCGTTGCCGGGGGCAATATAGAGCTTTGAGAGCTTAGGAGATTGCGCCAGTCCCCAAGCCAAAGCATGTTCGCGTCCGCCGGAGCCGATTAAGAGAATCTTCATAAGCTCACTTGGCTGCGCTCAAAGTCGCTCAAGTTGCCGGATGCTGAATCCACCGGCGCAAAGATCAGTGTAGCACCTTTTTAGGAAGCCATCAAGATTTCTTGCTCATGGCAGCTTTTGCAGGCCGTGCCTGCCCCCAAACCCCTTTGGCACTCAGCCCGCTTTCGCTGTATAGTTTATTCTGATCAAGCAAGAGAACCGACAAGACGCGATGAAGACGCTCATCCTCGGGCTGGGGAACGAATTGCTCGGCGACGACGCCGTCGGGATCTTGGCCGCGCGCGCTCTCAAAGAGAAGCTCAAAGACCAGGCCGACGTCGTCGAGAGCGCTCTCGTAGGAGTGGCCCTGCTTGATCTCTTTGTCGGTTACGAGCGCGCCCTCATCATTGATGCCGTGAAGACAGGACGAAGCCCTCCGGGAACGGTCTATGAATTAACCCCCAGCGATCTCGGAGCTGTGCGTGCGCCCTCTCCCCACTACGCGGGCTTGCCCGAACTCTTGGCGCTTGCCCGGCAACTACAAATTGACTTCCCCAAAGAGATCAAAATCTTCGCGCTCGAAGTGGAAGACCCCTACACGATCGGCGGCAAGCTGAGCAAGCCTGTGCAGCAAGCGTTAAAAGAGTTGGTGCGACGGGTGCAACAACAGATCGTTCGCTGGAGACGAGGCGATGGCTGACAGCGCATTCGGCCACCCTTACCCTGCACCCTCTCCCTGCTAGGGAGAGGGACGGGGTGAGGGTTCTCAGCTTAATCTGCTATCGAAATCCGCTGTCGGCTCTCTGAGTGATCGCGGTGGCGGAGTAAGGGTGCAAGCTGGACTGGTCAGATTGTGAAAATCATGATTTGAGTATCTTATCCAAAACTTGGGAGGCAGCGCGCTCGACTTCGGGCGAGAGCCCCTCGCCCGCTGCGAAATTCTTCCCCTCGATACCGTAGACGATCAGTCTCTTGGGGAGCTGGCCCAGCGACCGCGCCAGCTCAATGGCTTCAGCGACGCTGAAGGCGTGCGTCGAGCAGTGAAAGAACTTCGTTGGGATCGGCTGGTGATGCGCCTCGAAGCGAAAGATCGTCCCCGGCTCCGCGCCGGAGTGAACGGCGTCTATTAAGATAACTCTCTCTCTCCCCTGCCAAGCCTCAATGAGGGCTGCCCCTTCGCTGCTCATCTCTAAAATCTCGACGTGATCGAGATCTTTCTCGCGCAGAGCGCGGGCGACGATCAACCCAACGGCGTCGTCGCAACGATAGGGGTTACCGACGCCGATGACGAGAATGTGGGATTCGTTACAAAATGACATCCTGTGAGCCCGTCTTCTGAAAATGCTGATCGAATGCGAAGAATCTCCGGATTCGCTGAGTTTGCATCACGGCCAAGCTCAAGGCGTCAACGAACGAGAGCTTGGGGTCGGCATCTTTTCTAAAGATCTCTTTGGCAACCTCAATCAGGATGTCGTCTATATCAATGACTTGGAAGAGCTGTACGGCTTTGCCTTCTTCGATCAGTCTCAAGAAATCTTGAGCGGCCTGATAGCCCAACTTTCGGCGGATCAGCGTAGCGCTCTCAGCCAAGACGTGATCGGTAAGCACAAAGAGCGTGCCTTCGGAAAGTAGCCTCTCATATGCCTTCTTCGCCGTATCATGATGGTCATCCCTGCGAGCGGCCAGCGCGTAGAACGCCGAAGTATCTATAAAAACCCGCTGGTTCATTCGTAAAGAACCTGATCGTGGTGCTCCGAGACTTTGCCCCTCGTTCCGTCGCCAAGTCCAACCAAGCGCAACCCAAACTCCTTTTGCACCTGTTTGAGATCCTCTGACTTGAGCGGCTTAAACCAGCCTACAGGCCGACCACGCGATGTGATCAAGATCGCTTCGCCATTTTGAATAAGATCACCTAACGAAGCTTTGAACTCACGCACACCTAACACCTTCACGATGAGTCACCTCAACACAAGCATAAAGAGAAACAAAATTATTTGCAACTGAGTCTCAAGCCACTCGAATTTTCTAAGCGTCGAAGAGAAAGACCAAATCTTGCTTGAATCCCACCAAGCCGCGCAGCTTCGCCAGCACTTCGGGATCGTGTTGCCATAGCCCGCGCACCCTGTCTCTGTGCAAGACCCAGACGACGCTCTCTTCTAATGCCTGCGCGCAATAGACTCGTCCCAACATCCCCTGTTCGAAGAGAAGCTCACCGAAAAACTCCCCCGGCCCTAGCTCTACAGTCCCTACTCCCTTCACGGAGATCTCTATGCGCCCACGCTGCACCCAGTAGATCGCGCTGGGCGCGTCTTGTTCGTCGTGGATCACGGTGTGAGACCTATAGCGTGCCAGCTCGGAAAGCTCTTCTATCCAGCTGAAAAAGCGATCACCGCGCGCTACGGCTTCTACGTCGGGTCGAAAGGCCGGCGCCGGCTGCAATAACGCTACGCCCTCGTTCTGGTTGTCCATAATCAAGAGCAGTTTAAGAATTACAGTGACTCAGCCCAAGGTTGATCGTCTACTGGCTAAGAGTCATCCGTCTCTCGCGGCTAGGACTTCTTGGCGCTCAAGAGATAAAAGAGGCGCTGCGCGATCTCCGATGGCAACAGCTCTCTCAGCTCTTCCAACGTCGCGTGGCGCAGCTTCTGAAATGAGCCAAAGTGCTCGAGCAGCTGCGCTTTGCGCTTGGGCCCCAAGCCCGAAAGCTCGTCAAGCGCCGAATGCAGAAACGCTCTCCGTCGCAGCAGACGATGATAGCTCAACGCGAACCGATGCGCTTCGTCGCGCACGCGTTGCAAGAGCTGCAATGCTGGACTTTCTCGAGAGAGCACAATGGGAGATGAACGTCCTTCAATGAAGAGATGCTCGAATTCTTTAGCAATAGCTACAGTTACAATCTCTGATAATTTTAATTCGCGCATCACGGCGCGTGCGGCGCTGAGCTGTCCCTTCCCTCCGTCTATGAGAACCAAATCGGGCATCGGGAGAAATCTCTCGTCACCGGCGAGCCCCCGTGCCAAACGTCGGCGCAAGACCTCGGCCATCATCGCGAAGTCGTCTATCTGTTCTACGGTCTCGATCTTGAATCGTCGGTAGGCCGACTTCAACGGCCTGCCCTTCCAGAAGACGACCATCGAGCCGACGGCCTGACGACCGTGCAAATTGGAAATATCAAACGCTTCGATGCGCTGAGGTGCTGAACTTAGTGCTAAGAGGCTCTGCAAGTCTGCAAGCGCCGCGCGCTCGCGGCCGTCGCCTGTGTGCTGAGGCGTGCGCAGGGCCAAGGCGGCGTTGTGAGCGACAGACTCTATGAGTCTCTTGAGCGCTCCGCGCTCCGGCACCCGTAGCGTTACCGATCCGCCGCGACGCTCCTCCAGCCGACGCGCTAGAGTCTCGGCGTCCTCTAAAGGCGCAGCGAGCACGATCTCTTTGGGTATAGTGCTCTTTTGATAGTATTCTTTCACAAAAGCCGTTAGGACCTCGCTGCCCGACGAGTGGGGCGGAGCTTCGAGCAAGAAGCCCTCGCGCCCACAGAGCCGGCCTCCGCGCACGAAGAAGACTTGCACAGAAGCTATCTGCGCCTTCTCGTCCAGCGCATAGGCGATGAGATCGCGCTCGACCGGGCGGGGACTGAGCCCTGTTTGCTCTTCTTGAAGGCGCTCGATCGCTTGAATCTGATCGCGCAGATGCGCCGCGCGTTCGAATTCCAAGCGCTCGGAAGCTATCTTCATCTGAGTGTGCAGCTCTTGGAGAAGCTCGTCGCGTCGCCCGCGCAAGAAGAGCGCGGCGCTCTCAACGAGCTCAGCATAGTCTGCCAGAGAGATCGCCGCCACACAAGGTCCATCGCAAAGCCCGATATGATGATCCAAGCAGGGTCGCCGCCGCACCGGCGGACGCTCGATCTCCAGTGTGCATGTGCGAAGGCGAAAGACCTTCTGAAGGAGTTTGATCGTCTCGCGGGCGGACTCGCCGCTCAGATAAGGCCCGAAATATCTCGCGCCATCGCGCTCGCGGCGACGCGCGAGTTCTATTCTGGGGAAAGGCTCGTTGGTGAGTTTGATATACGGGTACTGTTTATCGTCTTTGAGACGAATATTAAATTGGGGCTTGTGTCTCTTAATAAGCGTCTCTTCTAATAAGAGCGCTGCGCGCTCGTCTGGCGTCACGATATAATCAAAATCAGATGCTTCTTGCATCAAGCGTTGTGTCTTGGGATCTGAGGATGTTTGAAAATACGAGCGCACGCGCTCGCGCAAGAGAGAAGCTTTCCCTACGTAGAGAACAGCGCCCTGAGCGTCCTTGAAGAGATAGACGCCCGGCGCAGCGGGAAGGAGCGCGAGCTTCTCTTGCATACCCTGTTATTGTAGCACGCCGGAAAAATCTTGCTATAATCTGCGCACGATGTGACCCGCTTCAAGGAGGCCATGATGACCCTAAAACCAGACTGGACCGCACTGGGACAAGAGACAACCCAGATGCTCTCTGAACTTCTGCAGATAGACACGACCAACCCCCCCGGCGATGAGTACAAAGCGATTGAGTATTTACAGAAAAAATTACAAAAAGAGAAGATCGAAACTGAAATTCTAGCCAAAGAACCCAAGCGCGCCAATCTCATCGCGCGCCTCAAAGGCAAGCGCCCCGGCCAGAGATTGCTGCTGCTCTCGCACGTGGACGTCGTCCCCGTGGCTGATCCCAAACGCTGGAAGTATCCCCCGTTCAGCGGCGCGATCGCCGAAGGCTGCGTCTGGGGCCGTGGCGCTTTAGATATGAAGTGCATGACGGCGCTGGAGTTTATGGTCATGGCGCTCTTTCAGCGCGCCAAGCTCGACTTTGCCGGAGAGCTTATTTTAGTCGCTGCGGCTGACGAAGAGAAGGGTTCAGTGTACGGTGCGGAGTGGCTCTGCAAGACCTATCCCGATAAGCTGCGCGCCGATTGGGCGCTCAACGAAGGCGGCGGGCTCCCCGTGCAGATCGGAAATAAGATTTTTTATACGATCAATAGCATCGAAAAAGGGCTCTGGTGGTTCAAAGTCCGCGTGAAGGGCAGCTCCGGGCACGGCTCTATCCCCCATGCGAATAACGCTCTGTCGAAGTCTGCTTATATTATAGACAGAACAGCGCGTTATAAATTCCCGAAGAAGATCGCGCCCGCCGTGCGCGAGTTCATTTTAAGAGCCGGAGAAGCCCTCGGCCCAGAGATGCACAAGCTCGCGCTCGTTTTAGTAGACGAGACCAAAGAGCTTGATCTCCCCCAATTCCCACCGAATTCGCCCGTCAGCGCCCAGCTCTTGAACGCCCTCGTGCGCACGACTATCTCTCCTACGATGATCCACGCCGGCGTCAAAGAGAACGTCATCCCTGATAGCTGCGAGTTCGTGCTAGACTGCCGTCTCGTCCCCGGGTACACGCGCGAGCGCGTCCAAGAGACGCTTCTAGAGTTAGCGGGGGAGTATAAAAACGACTTGGAGATCGAAACGATCAACGCTCACGACGTCTCCGGCTCTCCTATAGACGACCGATTTTATAAACTGATCGAAGAGACGATCCGTGCAGAAGTTCCGGGAGCGGGAACGATCCCGCTGATGCTGACCGGAGCGACCGACTCGCGATTTGTGCGGGAGCTGGGAGTCAAGGCCTACGGATTCTGTCCGATGTCCACAAAGATGAATCTCGCGGACCGCGAGAGATTGATTCACAACGACAACGAACGCATTGACGTAGAGAGTCTGGAGCTGGGTGTGCGGGTGCTGGCGAAGATCGCAATGAAGGCACTCGATGCCAAACTATAGGGGCAAAGCATCTCGCTTCGAAAATGCTTTGCCCCTACTCTGTTACTTTAGAGGAACGACGTTTTTGGCGCGGAGGCCCTTGGGATCGTTCTCGATCTCGAACTCGACGGCCTGTCCTTCGCGCAGCGTCTTAAAGCCTTCGGCCTTGATGGCCGAAAAATGCACGAAGACGTCCGGGCCGCCGTTGTCCTGAGCGATAAAGCCAAAGCCCTTGGACTCGTTGAACCACTTGACTTTGCCCGTCGCCATACGGAAATCCCTCCTCTGGCCTATATTTGCTGCTCGACGGCAACGACCTGCCTTGGGAAGGATCTCTTCTTCGGCAACGTCATTGGTCCGAGCGATCACACTCTGGTGCCACATAGAGTGCAGTCTTTGGGAGTATAACGCCCAGATTCTCTCTTGTCAAGGGCATGGGTTTGCTTTTTCAGGGCTGGGTGCTAAAATCTCAGGACGCTGTTCTAGATGGAGGGTTGAGACCGTGAAACGAAGTGCGCTTCTGTTACTGGTTCTGTTGGTTCTCTTTAGTTTGGTAAGTGCGCAAGAGATGGGCAAGTGGTTCAAGCGGGCACCTCTCACCGTGCCGCGCGGCGAGGTCGCCGTCACAGAAGTCTTGGGCAAGATCTACGTCATCGGCGGCTTCGACGGAGATAGAAGAAGCAGCAGCGTTGTAGAAGTCTACGATACGACTCCAGATCAATGGACGCAGATTGCGCCCTTGCCCCGTGGACTCAATCACCCGATGGCCGCTGGAGCCAACGGGAAGCTCTATGTGGTGGGCGGCTACTTAGGGCCGGGCTTGGGCAATGCTACGGATGCCCTGTGGGAGTATGATCCGGCTGCGCAGCGTTGGGTCGAGAGAGCCGCGATGCCGACGGCGCGGGGTGCTGGTGCGGCTGTGGCCATCGGAGAGAAGATCTATGTCGTGGGAGGTGCACGCGCGGGGCTCTCCGTTAGCGACTTCGCTGTCTATGATCCCCAAGCGAACCGCTGGACGACACTGCCCACTCTGCCCACAGCGCGAGACCATATCGCTGCTGGAGCTCACAGAACGAAGATCTATGTTGCTGGGGGCCGCCCGCCCTTCGCTGGGGGGCTCAATATACTCGAAGTCTTTGATCTAGAGACCCAGCGCTGGGCGGCGCTCGCGCCGATGCCGACCGGGCGTTCGGGGATCGCCGGGGTGGTTGTGAAGGGCTGCTTCTATGTCTTTGGCGGCGAGGGCAATCGCCAGAGTCTCACGGGGGTTTACGAACAGAACGAAGTCTACGATCCCAAATCGAATAAATGGGAGTCGCAGTCGCCTATGCCCACACCCCGCCACGGGATCGGTGCCGCCGTCTGGGAGAATAAAATCTACATCCCCGGTGGCGCTACGCTCCAAGGCTTCAGCACCAGCAGCGCCCATGAAGTCTATGAACCAGCCAAGAACTGTGAATGATTCTTATGAAGCCAACAGAACAGAAAGAGCGGGTTCGGAGCGTCTTTACTCAGTCTGCCGATAGCTATGTCCAGCACAAGGGGGATGCCGACCGGGCCTCTCACGAAGCGATGCTTCGGCTCTCTAGAGTCCAGCCGAGCGATCGCGTCTTAGATATCGGCTGCGGGCCCGGCTTTGTGACACTGCTCTTCGCCGAGCGCGCACGAGAGGTCATCGGTCTGGATCTGACACCGGCGCTCCTAGAGAGGGCGCGCCAGCGGCAAGAAGAACGCGGCCTCAAGAACGTCCAATTCATAGAAGGCGACGCCGAACGATTGCCCTTCCCTGACGGCTCGTTCACCCTCGTTGTCTCCCATAAAGCACTGCATCACTTCGCCAACCCGCAGAGAATACTCGCCGAAGCGTATCGGGTCTTGAAACCCCATGGACGGCTCCTCTTGGGAGACACGATCTCCTCCGATGATAGTGTTAAGAGCAACGTGCACAACGAGATCGAGCGCCTGCGCGACCCTTCGCACGTGAAGATGTACGGACTCCGTGAGCTCAGAGAGCTAGTATCTTCGGCGGGTTTTCGCGTGACAGAGTGCGAAGTGCTGGAAGACGAGAGGACGTTCGATTGGTGGATGTCGGTGATCACACCGCCGCCAGAGGTGATCGCCCGCATCCGACAGACACTGTTAGAGAGCCTATCGGATGATAAGACCGGCCTCGCCCCGCGACTCGACGGAGAGAGGCTCTGGCTCAAGCGGCGCGCTGCAGTGCTAGCCGCTGTAAGACGCTAGGGGCCCCTTACTTTGATGCTTTCGCTAACGCCTCTTCGATCTTCTGGCGAAATGTCTCAATGGGGTGAGCGCCGACCAAGAGTTGGCCATTAATAATAAAGCTTGGCGTCCCGGTGACGCCCGCGTCGCGTCCCGCGGCGATGTCTTCGTCGATTTCGGCTTTATATTTGCTCTGCTCCAAGCACGCGTTAAATTTCTCTGCGTCAAGCCCCAGCTGAGTGGCCAGTTCTTTGAGCTTAGAGCGCATGAGTTGGCCGCCTGCGGCCACCGTTTGGAAGAGCTGATCGTGATACTCCCAAAAGCGTTCCTGCTCATGGGCGCATTCAGACGCTTCAGCCGCCCAGCGCGACTCAACCCCTAAGAACGCAAAATTTCTAAAGAGATAGCGCACTTTGCCCGTGTTTATATATTCAGTCACGAGCACGGGAAGCGTGCGCGCGAAGTGTCGCACGCAGAAGCCGCACTTGAAATCGGCGAATTCGATAATCGTCACGGGAGCATCAGCTGAACCTTTGAATGGCTCATCCAAAAAGACTGGGCTTGCCGGAGGAGGAACCATCGGTTTAGTAATGGGTGATTCGGGTTTGGGCTGGAACCAAAGATAAGCCACGAGAAAGCCCGCCGCCACGGCCGCTAGAACTAAAAGCCATAACCAAAGATCGCGCATGATCTATCTCTCTCCTTCAAACTCAAGACAGACGTTGCACAGCAAGCGAGAGGCCGTTGCCCCCGCCCATACAGATCGTCACCAGACCCAGTTTAGCGTTGCGGTCTTGCATGGTCCAGAGGAGCGTCGTCAAGATGCGCGCACCGCTCGCTCCAATGGGATGTCCCAGCGCCACTGCCCCGCCGTTGACGTTCACGCGCGACCAGTCCCATTCTAGTTCTTTGCCGTCGGCCAGCGCTTGTGAAGCAAACGCTTCGTTGATCTCGATCAGATCAAAGTCGCTGATTTTTAGTTTGAGTTTGCCCAGCAGCTTGCGCGTGGATTCAATGGGAGCATAAAAGAGATCTAGGGGGGCAGTGCCCGCAGCGGCGTAATCTAAGATCTTGGCCAACGGCTTGTAGCCACGCTTTTTCGCTTCATCGGCGGACATAATGAAGAGCGCTGCTGCGCCATCGTTAAGTCCCGGCGCGTTTCCAGCCGTGACCGTTCCACCCTCTTTGAACGCCGGCTTGAGCTTGGCTAATCTCTCCAACGACGTATCGGCCCGCGGAGACTCGTCTTGGGTGATCGGCCCGTCTTTGGCCTCAAGAACAATCAGTTCTTTGGCGAATCTCCCTGATTCAATAGCTTTGATCGCTTTTTGATGGCTCTCATAGGCAAAACGATCTTGGTCGGCTCGACTGATCTTGGATTTTTCGGCGGTGTACTCAGCAGCCAGACCCATATGACAATTATCAAAGGGCGACCAGAGGCCGTCATAGATCATGGCGTCAATAAACTTCTGATCGCCGTACTTAAAGCCCGCGCGCGCCCCTTTGACTAAGAAGGGCGCGTTGCTCATGGACTCCATGCCACCGGCGATCATCGCTTTGGCATCACCGGCTCTGATGGCTTGCGCAGCCATAATAACTGCTTTGAGTCCCGAGCCGCAGACTTTATTCACCGTTACAGCGGGCACCGTGGGCGAGAGCCCGCCGAAGATCATCGCTTGGCGCGCCGGGGCCTGTCCTAAGCCCGCTTGCACGACATTTCCCATGATCACTTCGTCTACGTCGTCGCCCTTGAGCCGATTGCGCTCTTTGAGGGCACGGATGACCGTTGCGCCCAGCTCCACTGCGCTGAACTGCGAAACCCGTCCTAAGAACCTCCCGATAGGCGTCCGCACCGCATCTACGATGACGACCTCTGTCATGATGGGGCTCCCTTCTGCTCCTCTCTCCAGCCCCTCGCTCCCCGATGGAGAGGGCAAGCTGTTCACTTGGCATCTGTTGGGTTGATGAGATAGCTATAAGAGATCTGCGCGCGCGGGCGCAGCGACTGCGAGACCGAACAGTATTTTTCCAACGAAAGCTCTATCGCTCTCTTGAGTTTCTCTTCGGGGAGATCTCCCCAGACTCTGTAAACAATATGCACGTTGGTAAAGTAGCGGGGGGGCTCTGGGGCGCGCTCGCCTTCGACTTTCATCTCGAATTTCGTGAAAACTATTTGCATCTTTTTGAGAATCGAGACGACGTCCATCCCCGTGCATCCGCCGGTGGCGATGAGCAGCAGCTCTGTGGGCCTTGGCCCGGAGTCTTGGCCGTTATTGTCTTCAGCAGCGTCCAGAACCACAGCGTGCCCACTGCCGGAGAGGCCGACAAACTGCATTCCGTCTACATAACGCACAGTTGCTTCGTACATGGAAGCCCTTTCTGTAGGAGCGAAGCGGCTTGCTTCGTCCCTACTAAATATATTTTAAGGATAGCGCTTGGCGCGGCGTGTATGGCGACGCTTCGCGGCCATCTTGCGCTTCAGCTTGCGCTGCCACTTGGGACGATAGCGAAAGTTCATCTTGGCCATCTTTAAGAACCCTCCTCGAAAGTCGTCATTGAGTAAATTTTAACAGAAAGCACCGCGCATGGCCAATGACTTCGGTCAGCCTAGCTCTTCTTATTCCGGCTCATCTCTGCTATAATAAACAATGAAGCAGAAGGGAGGTAGCGATGGCGCTCATCCAAGTCGGACGACACAACGAACTGACGCTTCCCAAGGGCATGATCGAAGCCTTGCGCATCAAGCCCGGAGATTGGCTCAACGTGGAGTTGTTAGAGAGCAAGATCGTTTTAGCACCTGCCGTCGGAGAGCTTATGGGAGAGTGGTCTGAGGAAGAGCTGCGCGCGGTACACAAGTATCTCAACAGCGAAGAGACGCGGAAGACGGCGCACACGAAAGCAACAGAAGAGGGACTAGAAGAAGTGAATCGTTAGCAATAAATAACGATACAAGATGATCATTAACCTCGCTTATATAGCCTTTGCTCTTATCCTTCTCTTTGTTGGAGCCGAGAGTCTTGTGAGAGGCAGCGCATCACTCGCCCTCCGAGCCGGGCTTAGTCGCCTGATGGTGGGCCTTACCATTGTTGCGTTCGGAACCAGTTTTCCGGAGTTGGTGGTAAGCGTCAAGGCGGCTCTGTCGCAGCATGGTGATATCTCTGTCGGGAACGTGGTCGGCTCGAATTCCTTTAACATCGGCATCATTCTCGGCCTCACGGCACTGGTCTGCCCGATCCCGGTTCATTTGCAAGTCATCAAAATAGACGCGCCGATTGCCTTGGGAGTGGCCCTTCTGTTGCCTTTATTTCTACTTGACCAGAGCCTTGGTCGTGTCGAGGGCTTGGTGCTCTTTGCTGGAATTGTCGCCTATACTTGGATGAGTATCGTTCTTGGGCGCAGAGCAGGCGCTGAGGAGCAAAGCTATCTTCCCATGCCATCGGTTTCGCGGCACTGGGGCATCGACGTTGCCTTTATTGTGGCAGGCTTGGGAGTCCTTGTGCTCGGGTCACGTCTGCTCGTCGATCATTCGGTCATCCTGGCCAAGGCTTGGGGCGTGAGCGAGGCGGTGATTGGTCTCACAATTGTGGCTGGCGGAACCAGTATGCCGGAGCTTGCAACGTCCATGGTTGCCGCTCTCCGCAAGCAGCCGGACATAGCCATCGGGAATATCGTGGGATCAAACATCTTCAACATTCTTGCGATATTGGGGTTGGCCTCTATGATCTCACCGCTTCACGCACCTGGGATATCGAGCTTGGATTATACTGTGATGATCGTTTTCACCGTCCTCTTGATCCCCTTGCTTTACACGGGGCGTTTGCTTCACCGGCTCGAAGGAGCCGCACTTCTTGCCCTATACGGCGTTTATCTCTTTATTCTTTGGCCCAAGTGAATTGCCGAGATCTCCGTCCCCGCTCGCCCTTCCAACGCCTCTACAGCTTTTTCTAATGACGTAATATACGCACACTCGCCCCCGCTCTCTATAAACCGAATCGCCGCCTCGACTTTGGGCCCCATGCTCCCCGGCGGGAAATGCCCCTCTAACAGATATCCTCGTGCTTCACTCACCGATAGCCGATCTAAGAAGACTTCTTGTGGGCTCCCAAAGTGCAACGCCACACGCTCTACATCCGTTAAGAGCAAGAGCATCTCCGCTCGAAGCTCCTTCGCCAAGAGCGCCGACGCCAAATCTTTATCAATCACAGCTTCGACTCCGCGCCAATTCCCATCCTCACAGACTACGGGCACCCCCCCACCCCCACAGGCGATCACCACCGCCCCCGTCTCAAGCAACGCTCTGATTGCGCCAAGCTCAATGATCTCTTTCGGATCGGGAGAGGCCACCACCCGCCGCCACGGTCTGGCTCCCTTCCCAACTTTTTCGAGAATATAGCCCTTCTGTTCTAACGCAGGGCGCTCGCGCTCCGAATAGAACGGCCCGATGGGCTTCGTCGGCCTGCGAAAGGCTGGGTCTTGCGAGTCGACAGCTACCCGCGTGATTACAGTGGCTACTGGAAGCCGAACTCCCAAAGCCTGCAATGCCTCATCCAGCTCTTGTTGTAAGAGATACCCCAGCTGCCCCTGGGTCATCGCACCGCAGACGTCCAAGGGCAGAGGCGGGACAAGCTCTTTTGCTTCTTCTTGCTGAATCAAGAGATTGCCCACTTGAGGGCCGTTGCCATGCGTTATCACAATGCGATACCCGCGCGCGATGATCTGCGCGATTTTTTCGCAGCTGCGTTCGATGATTCGAATCTGCTCGGCCACAGACCCGTTGGTCTTCGGATCGAGCAGCGCATTGCCACCCAGAGCAATCACTATCGTCTTACTCAAGATCTCTCTCCTCGCTGTAGGGGCAGATCCTCACCCCGTCCCTCTCCCCCTTCCTGACCCTCCCCGCTTGCGGGGAGGGAACGGGTGGGGAGAGAGGGTAGGCAGTCAAACTCGTTCGACTTTAATCAGATTCGTCGTGCCCGGAACGCCAAAGGGCACCCCCGCCGTGATGATCACCGGCGAGCCGGGCTTGAGTTGAGCAGCTTCGGCAGCCGCTTCGATGGAGCGCCGCAGCATCGTGTCGGTCTCCGAGCAGAATTCAACGCGTACCGGCGTAACTCCCCAGACGAGCGCTAATTTATTGCAGACGCGCTCGCTGTACGTTACGGCAATAATCGGGGTCCTCGGCCGGAACTTCGCGGCTAATTTCGCCGTAGACCCTGAAGTCGTCGAGGGGATGATCGCCGCTGCGCCGATGCGTTCGGCGATTTGACACGCCGACTCCCCAATGGCTTCGGCGGTGCTCAAGTGCTTGCGTTCGTACTTATAATAAATCATAGAAGACTGTTCAATTCGCTGTGCGATGCGCGTCATCATCTGCACGGCTTCTTTGGGATATTCTCCCACGGCGGTCTCTTCGGAGAGCATGATCGCATCGGTGCCGTCTAGAATAGCATTAGCGACATCGGCGACTTCGGCCCGCGTCGGCGTCGGGTTTTCTGTCATCGTTTTGAGCATCTGCGTAGCGATAATCACCGGCTTGCCGGCGCGATTGCACTTTCTCACGATCTCTTTCTGTAACAGAGGGACCTCTTCGGGGGGCAGCTCGACTCCTAAATCCCCGCGCGCGACCATCACGCCGTCGGCGGCGGCAATCAGATCGTCTATATTTCTCGCGGCCTCGCGCGTCTCGATCTTGGCGATGATCTCTATATCCGTCTTGCCCAAGATATGTCTAATATGATCTATATCCAAGCCCGTATGAACAAAGCTGGCAGCGATATAATCTACGCCGGCATCTTGGGCAAAACGAATATCGTCCTCATCCGTCGTGGTGATACCCGGCAGGCTCACGTCGGGGACGCTGACGCGTTTGCGCTCTCCCAGTTCTTTGGAGTTAAGCACTTCGCAGAGTATCCGTCCCGGCTGCGTCTCCAGAACGCTCAGCTCGATCTCGCCATTAGCCAATAGGATCTTCATCCCTGCGCGGACGTGCTGGGATAGCCCTCGATAGCTGATCGAGATCTGTTGCTCATTTCCCAGCACGGGCTCTTCGACCAGCGACAGTTTTTGGCCTGCTTTGAGCTCGATCTTCTCGCGCTTGAGCTCGCCGGTGCGGATCGCCGGGCCCTTGGTGTCCACCATGATCGCCGCGGGAATCCCAAGAGTATCTGCGGCGCTGCGCACCCGCGCGATCATCTCCCGGTGCTCGGCATGCGTCCCGTGGGACATATTGATTCTGGCGACGTTCATGCCGCTCTCGAGCAGCGACGTCAAAAGAGATTCGTCGAGCGAGGACGGCCCCAGCGTGCAGACGATCTTCGTGCGCTTATTTGCATTTCCCATAAGACTGCTCTAGCATAAAGAGAAGTTTATCAAAACTCAAGGAGTGACGTGCGTCTATAAAAAAGCTGACGGAACTCATAGCAAGAATTCGAAGTTTTTTGCTATACTCCCACATCATCTTATTAGGAGTTTTATGACCTTCTGGCCGCGATCCTCGGTTGCCAAGAAGTTTCTCAACGGGCTTACGGGCTTGGGCTTAGTCTTGTTTATTATTATCCATCTGGCGGGGAATCTGCTGCTCTTGACGGGAAACCCCGACGATTTGAATCGTTATGCCCACAAGCTCGAGAGCCTTGGCCCGCTCTTGTTGTTCGCTCAGATCGGGCTGGCGCTCTTTTTTATTCTGCATATTCTCAGCGCGCTGACGGTCTATTTTGATAGATTAAGAGCGCGTCCGGCGCGCTACGCGGTCTCCGGCGACGCCGGCGGCGCGAGCCGCAAGACGATCTCTTCCGAGACGATGCTCTACACGGGTCTGGTGCTCTTGGTTTTCGTCCCTTGGCACGTCATCTCGCTGAAGTTTGGGCCGGGAATGGCCCAAGGCTACGTGACTGAGCTCGACGGTGTAGCCGTGCGCGACCTCTACCGATTGGTCGTGGAGTATTTCCAAAACCCTGTGCACGTCATTCTCTATGTCGCCGTGATGCTCTTCTTGGGGTTTCACTTGCGTCACGGCTTCTGGAGCATGATACAGTCTTTGGGGGCCTATCACCCCCGGCTGACGCCTCTATGGTACACGGGCGGGCTGCTCTTCGCCGCGGCGATGGCCGTCGGCTATCTGGTCATTCCCATTTGGATTTATATGAACGGAGCTAAGATATGACTACGTTGGCTGCTTCGCCTAAGCTCATCAGCAAAGCCCCCAGTGGCCCGATCGAGAGCCGCTGGACGCGCCACGTGGACGCGCTCAAACTGATCAACCCAACCAATAAACGCAAGTTCACTATTCTGGTCGTGGGGACGGGCTTGGCGGGCGCCTCGGCCGCCGCCTCGCTCGCGGAGCTAGGCTACCACGTCAAGACGTTTTGTCTTCAAGATTCGCCGCGGCGCGCGCACTCGATCGCTGCTCAGGGCGGCATCAACGCGGCTAAAAATTACCGCAACGATGGAGACAGCGTCTGGCGGCTCTTCTATGACACCATCAAGGGCGGGGACTTCCGCGCCCGCGAAGCGAACGTCTATCGCTTGGCCGAGCTGAGCGTCCATATTATAGACCAGTGCGTGGCGCAGGGCGTGCCCTTCGCCCGCGAGTACGGCGGACTTCTAGATAACCGTTCGTTTGGGGGAGCCCAGGTCTCACGGACGTTCTATGCGCGCGGCCAGACGGGACAACAACTCTTATTGGGAGCCTACAGCGCGATGATGCGCCAAGTCGAAGCGGGCCGCGTGGAGCTCTATCCGCGACGCGAGATGTTGGACTTGGTGCTCATCCATAACCAAGCGCGCGGGATCATCTGCCGAAATCTGGTCACTGGGCAATTAGAAGCTTATGTGGGAGATGCCGTAGTGCTCTGCACCGGCGGCTATGGCAACGCTTATTTTCTCGCTACTTATGCGAAAAACTCCAACGCCACGGCCATCTGGCGCTGCTACAAACGAGGCGCGCTCTTCGCTGATCCCTGTTTCACACAGATTCACCCCACGTGCATTCCCGTCACGGGAGACTATCAGTCAAAATTAACGTTGATGAGCGAGAGCCTGAGAAACGACGGGCGTGTCTGGGTTCCCAAGAAGAAGGGCGATACCCGCCCGCCGAATGAGATCCCCGAAGACGAACGAGATTACTACCTCGAGCGCAAATACCCCGGCTACGGGAATCTAGCCCCGCGGGATATTTCTTCTCGCGCGGCCAAAGCCGTCTGCGATGAAAGGCGCGGCGTGGGCGCTTCGGGCAAAGCCGTCTATCTCGATTTCTCCGACACGATCCGCGAGAAGGGCTTAGACTATATCAAAGAGCAGTACGGCAATCTCTTCGAGATGTACCAGCACATCACCGCTGAAGACCCCTATAGAGTGCCCATGCGCATCTACCCCGCCGTACACTACACGATGGGCGGCCTCTGGGTGGACTATAACTTGATGAGCACGATCCCCGGTCTCTTTGTCTTGGGCGAGGCCAATTTCTCCGATCACGGCGCAAACCGTCTTGGCGCAAGTGCCCTGATGCAAGGGCTCGCCGATGGCTACTTTATCATTCCCTACACGATTGGCGATTATCTCGCCGACGCTTCATTGCCCAAAGTCAAGCCCGACCAACGTGAGTTTCGCGAGACCCAAGCCGAAGTAGAAGCCAAGCTCAAAAGACTGCTGGCGATTCAGGGGGACAAAACTCTCTTAGAGTTTCATCGGGAGCTGGGGCTTCTGCTCTGGGACTATGTAGGGATGGCGCGCAACGCCCAAGGGCTGCAACAAGCGATAGAGAAGATTCGGCATCTGCGCCAAGAGTTCTGGCAGAACGTGAAGATCCCCGGCAGCAACGATATGCTGAACAAGAGCTTAGAGATGGCCGGGCGCGTCGCGGACTTTCTAGAGTTGGGAGAGCTGATGGCTCTAGACGCCCTTCAGCGCGAAGAATCGTGCGGTGCGCATTTCCGTGAAGAGTATCAGACCCCCGATGGCGAAGCCCTGCGCAACGATGAACGATTCTCTCATGTCGCCGCGTGGGAGTATGCGGGCGAAGACCAGCCCCCAGAGCTGCATAAAGAGCCTTTGGTCTTTGAGTTCGTGAAACCGACGGTGAGGAGCTATAAATGACCCTGCACCTGCGAATCTGGCGTCAAGCTCACGCTCAAGCGTCGGGCAGGTTCGTCTCTTACACCGTGAAAGACCTCTCGCCCGATATGTCGTTTTTAGAGATGCTCGACGTGCTCAACGAAGAACTCACAAAGAAGGGCGAAGCCCCCGTAGAGTTCGACAGCGACTGTCGCGAGGGCATCTGTGGGACGTGTGGCTTCGTCATTGACGGTGTGGCGCACGGGCCGCGACGCGGGCGTACCGTCTGTCAGCTCTATTTGAGAGATTTCCGAGACGGGCAGAGCGTGACACTAGAGCCTTTTCGCGCCAAGGCCTTCCCCGTGATCCAAGACCTCGTCGTAGATCGCAGCGCCTTCGAGCGCATCATCGCTGCGGGGGGCTATATCTCTGTAGATACCGGCAGTGCGCCGGATGCCAACAGCATTCTCATTCCCAAAGAAGTTGCCGAAGGCGCATTTGACGCCGCCGCTTGTATCGGCTGCGGCGCTTGTGTCGCGGCCTGCCCTAATGCATCGGCGTCGCTCTTTGTGAGCGCCAAGATCGCCCATCTGGCGCTCTTGCCCCAAGGCCAACCGGAGCGCCACAGAAGAGTCCTCAAGATGGTCGCGCAGATGGACAGAGAAAACTTTGGCAACTGTTCCAATCACGGCGAGTGCGAGGCCGTCTGCCCAAAGAATATTTCTATCAAGCAGATCGCGCTGATGCGACGCGAGTATCTCACAGAGATTTGGAAAAACTTTCGTGCGTTATGAACGACTGAATAGAAGCGGAAAGTGGAGGGGTGATGAATGTCCGTGATACAGTCTCAAATATAAAAAGGATAGAGAATTATTACGCCAAACTTCACTTATCCGACGCTAAATGTTTTTCCACCAGATGGGGAATGCTATCATAACTGTTGCCAGTGTGAAGCAGCGTCAAAAGTTGACCGTAGAGCACCATCTTACGGTCATTGCGAGAAAGGCTAAAGCCAGCAGCTTGAAGCCTCTGGAGTTTGATCTTGGCAGATTCCAGTGCTTCCTCAGTAGTGAAACACTTCCGCGCACTGATGGTCTTCCGGCAAACAAGAATGATGTCCAGATGGATTGGCTCTTTGGCCTGCGACTTCGGCATAGCAACGGACAGTTCTGACTTCACGGGGTGGGAGTTGACAACGACGAACCCTGCTCCAAGCACGGCGTCAGCAATAGCCCACCATCCTTTGTCACGGGAATGATGATAAGTGAACACCAAAAGACCATCATCTTTCAGAACACGATGACACTCTTGGAAGACGGTTCTAAGCTTAGTTGCAAAATTGCTGGCCTCCACGTCTTGCACTTCTAATGAACTGCGGGTAGTTCGTTCTTCTTCCCCTCTTATTACCTGCTGCCAAGAGTAGAAGAAGTCCGCCAACTCCGAGTAATGTACATTATCGAAGAATGGCGGGTCAGTAACTATGAAATCTATACTTTTGCTTGGCAATTCCATCTTGGTGGAGTCGCCACAGGAAAGGTAAATTGCCCGTGGAGAGAACAATGATTTTCTGGGCCACGGTTCGACTTGTCCGCTGAAAGCAGGGGAACACACAATGCTACTTCCCGTTCTGCCGTTTACCTCGGTGGGGTTTAAGCGATATTCCAGTGCTCTCAATAACCGGGACCGAAAGAGATTGGAGAATGCCCCGGAGCTTTTGAGCGTGCCCCAAACATTAGCTTCAATTGGCATCCGCTCTGGTTTAAGGATATGATGGGCGAACATGTGTCGGACAGCACCAGTCCCTTCTCCTTTGTAAGAGGCAAACATGTTATTGAACTCCAATGTACCAGAAAAAAGAATTAGAAATGCGTCTTGTGTCGTTGCATCGGGGATTTGGGCAATTGCAGCCCCAAGCCATCCGAGGGCAAGCAGTTGACGGTCGTTAAAGAAGTCTCGCCATGATCGGAACCCATAGTTTATTGCTTGCCTGGTGTTGTAGCCATCCTCCAATTGTAGAGAGGGTAATCTGATCTTCCCCCGTTGAATTTCGCGTTGCAACAGCTTTGAACACCTCTCATAGGCCCTTTGATCCTCTTTGCTTGCGGGGAGATATTCCTTTTCTCCATCTTGGGTGAGGACAAGTTTGCCGTAGAGACGGAATATTGGACGCTTGCCACCGATAGCATCAAGGATTGAGAATGTCTGATGGCAGCGAGAGCAGGTTGCTTCTGATCCCCTCACTAGGCCATACCTCGGATCAAACTGATGCTCACATGACGGACACGTCGCCGACTTCTGTTCATGGCACCCCGCGAAGATGTCTCCACAAGCCGGACAGAGGATTTGGACTACTGGCTTCCGATTAGGGTAGGCATTTGTGGCAATGACAAAGGAAGAAAAAAGATCAAGATAGCTATGGCATTCAGGGCAGCAAGCCTGCATTACCCAAAAATAGTAAAGTGTACTGCACGAGCGTCCCTGTGAGTCCGTTGATTCATAGAGTGCCAGAACTTTCTTCCCAACGCTACGTGATAGGCCCTCGAACGCATTCTCTAGTTTGTCCTTTTGTATCGGTCCGAGGGCAACTTGCACAGCTTTCATAGCAACGGGGTTAATTTCCCGTCCGAGGGCCGTAAAGCCGAGCTTATGGGCCTCGCCGACCGTCGTACCTGAACCCATAAAGGGGTCCAACACAGTGATTCCAGAGCAAGAGTGGGTACGATGGAACTCCGAGGCAAGGTCACTCTTTGATGGCAGTGTGCATCCCAAGAGGATGCCTCTGAACACTGAGCCAAGCCGCTTCGCCCACCACTTATGGATGTGATAGATTGGGCGATGGATTTCCTTGCGCCAGCTCTCACGCTCCGCAAGTTCGGAGAGAAACTCAAAAGCAAATTCATCCGTCTCAATCAACGGCACGCTAGTCGTTTGTCTCTTCATACTCAATGGTAGATATGTCAATCTGTCGCATTGAAACAGGGGCAATCTTTGTTCCCCTAAGCCGCCACGCATGGAAAACATGTTCCGTTCCCGCACCGGGGTTGGGCACCTTCTGGGGGATAAGCTGATTCGTCTGCAAGTTGAACGAGTATCCTATTATCATCTCAGCAGCTTCGATACGCTTAAGCTCACCAACATGGATCAATGCTTCTCCCGGTGAAACATGGTTGGGCAGGATGAGCGTGTACTGGTGGGCAAGTCCCTTAATGAGCCTGAAGGGTGTCGGGACGACATACATCTTTCGGTCACGGATAAGGATGTCTCCGTAGCTCCCGAACCCCTTCACGCTCTTGTTCTCATGGACGTAGTCGTGGTCGGCATTCAGAAAGTCACCATGACAAATCACAAGGTCTAACACGGGATAACTATTCCCATCTGGTTCTTTGGGGTAGCGACCGAAGACATAGTAGATAGTCCGTCCGTTGTGTAGCCCAGTCGGTACTTGACTGTTACTGTCAAAGCTCGCATCGCGTCCAGGGTATGACAGCCCTTTGACCTCATATCCCTCCGTAAATTGCACCATTGTGAAGTCTGGATAGCTGTTTCTACCACCTTGATCGAAATTGAAACTAGTCTCCATTAGTCGCTTCTTGAACCAATTCTGGAAGTGAAACTCCTTGTCCTTGGCACTCTCACGCATGATCAGTGATCCTCCGAGAATTGCCTGCACGCAACGAATGAAGACGGGGATAATAGTCATATTCTGTGTTCGCTCCATACTCACTGCCAACTTCACGGCAGTGCTCTTCCCATCAGCTTCAGCAACTCTTCCAGTGTGAACAGCGCAAAGCAGCCTTCGGCGTAAATCACCGCCATTTCCGGCGTGCTGAAGAGTCTGTTTCTCAGTGTCATAATGCTCTTACCCATCAGCTTTACAGCATACTCGGTTTTGAAGAGCAAAACAAGATTGTAGGCCGCCAGCGTGAAGAAAGATGGTGTTGAACTTGCCACCCGACCGGACAAGCATAATGAAAAGCTATAAGACCGGGGTGGCGAGGTTGGGTTCTATTCAAGCTAAAAAGTTTTTCCAAATCTCTGATCTCAGAGCGCTCTTGACCAAATAACACCGATCTGTTTTTGGGCAAGAGTAGGGGGCACGTTACTTTGAGAAAAGCTCTCTCAGCGTCCGCCATTTCGCTCGCGCGCACTCTGGGAAATACCCGTGACGCTCGTAAAACTCTCTCAAAAACGCGCGCGTCTTAGGCTCACTGGGATAGCCCCAACCGAAGTCGCCGTACTCTTCGCGCAGCCGCTCGATCGCCCGGTCGCGCCAGACCTTGGCTACAATCGAAGCTGCACTGACGATGGGATAGTGCACATCGGCTTTATTCTCAGCGATCAGTTCGAAGTCTCGCTCTGCGCAAGAGCGTAGCTGATGCACAAAACCCGACTGGGCACGCGGCCCCACCGGCAGATCGAGATAGACTCTATCAGTGCTGCTTTTTTGTATAATCTTGGCCATTGCTTGCAGCTCAACGTGAGTCAGATTCTCTGCAAGCTGCGCAACCGGGATCTCCAACACGAGCACGTGCGCGATCTCTCGAATAGCTTCAGAGAACTCCGTGCGTTGCGAGCGCGTCAATTGCTTGCTGTCACGCAACTTCAGCGCTTCTAAGGACGGCAGTGCGTTCTTCTCGACCCAGACCCCGGCTACGACCAACGGGCCGATCACGCAGCCCCGTCCCGCTTCGTCTATTCCCAATATTCTCATAAGCGCTTGCGCCGATAGCGATCCAGTCTATAGAATAGAAGATACTCTCGACAACTTGGAGGATCGCTGTGCCGAGAAAACTTTTCATTCTCAGTCTGGATGGAACTCCCTATACGCTGCTCCAACAAGCCTGCCGGCAAGCCAAGATGCCCTATCTCCAAAGGCTCTTAGGCGAAGGCTCTTTTGTGCAGTTAGATTCCGTCATCCCGACGATCTCCTCCGTCGCTTGGGCGACCTTCGCTACGGGCGTCAACCCCGCCAAGCACAGTATCTTCGGCTTTGTAGATGTAGACAGACAGAAACAGTTCTACGTTCCCAACGCAAGCCACCTGCGCGCGAAAACCCTCTGGCAGCACTTTGACGATCTGGGGCTGCGCTCGATCTGGATCAACTTACCCATTGCCTACCCGCCTGCCCCTATTAACGGAGTAATGATCTCGGGATTTCTCGGCACACGCTTAGAGAACTGCGTCCATCCCGACTCGCTCCTGCCTATCCTTCAGAGACTTAACTATCTCATTGACCCGGATCCCGTGCGCGCTCACAGTGACCCCGAGGGCTTTATGAAAGAACTCTTCGCAGCGCTACAAGCACGCCGGGCGCTCACACTGCAATTATTACAAAGCGAACCGTGGGACTTCTTCATGCTCCATATTATGGAAACCGACAGACTCCATCACTTCTTTTGGAACGCCAAAGACGATTTACATAGCCCCTATCATCGTGATTTCTGGGAGATCTATAAAGAGATTGATATGTTTATAGGAGAGCTTCTCGCCCAGCTTCCCTACGATACTGAATTGTTGATGCTCTCCGATCATGGGTTTTGTGCTATCCGGTATGAAGTAGAACTGAACGCGTTTTTAAAAAAACACGGATTGCTCAGATTTCGCAACGGCTCGGCACAAGACCTGAGTGATCTCGACGCGCAAACCCGCGCGTTCGGGCTCGTACCCGGGCGTCTCTATCTGCGCGATCTTCACGACAGAGAAGCGATAGAACAGTTGCTCTATCAATTGTGTGATCCACAAACCCAAGCTTCTGTATGCGGTCGAGTCTATAGCAGGGATGAACTTTACGTTGGGCCCTATCTCGCGCACGCCGCCGATCTTTTCGCCATTCCGCGACGGGGCTATGACCTCAAAGCCCGCCTTAACGCAACAGAAGTCTTCACGCGCACGGCGCTTCAGGGAATGCATACTCTGGACGATGCGTTTCTCTTCGTGCGCCGTCACCAACTGCACGCGACCTCCAAGCCCGGGTTGCTCGATCTTGCTCCGACCATCTGTGAGCTTCTGAATGTGCCGTCTCTGCCGAGCTATGAAGGTCGTAGTCTGCTGGTGCAGTGAGGCGATCCCGTGAGATTTATTATCTATTCCAAAGCCCTCTATGCCAACTGGGTCTACTACAGCCCCGACAGAATTGCTTTTGACGCCGGCGAAGGCATCAGCACGATTTTGGGCAATAAAGTCTTCGCCCTTGAAAAGATCTTTCTCTCACACGGACACGCCGACCACATCACCGGCTTAGTAGGGCTTATTAATATTCGCAACACCGGCATGGGGGATACCGAGAAACCACTGACGGTTTATTATCCCGAAGGGAACTGGCGCGTCGGCGAACTCATAAATTATATTAAGAAGACCAATCGTCGTTTGCAGTATGCGCTCGACTGGGTGCCCATCTCTGCCGATGCGCGCGTCAAGATCTTCTCCGGACAGTGTGATCGCTATATACAGAGCTTTACGACTCAGCACACCGAAGGCGAGGTCTCTTTGGGCTATACAGTGATCGAAGAGCGCAAGCGCCTCCAAGAGGCCTATCGCGATCTTTCCCAAGAGAAGATCGTCGAGCTCGTGCGCGCGGGAAAGCGAGACGAGATCACAGAGATTTATGCTAAAAAGCTCTTCGCGTACGGAGGCGATTCGACTCCGCTCGATCCCGACGACGTTCGCGAAGTAGATATTCTCTGCCACGACACGACGTTCTTAATTGACGAAGAGCGTGAAGACTTCAAGCACGCCACGCTCTCGGAAGCCCTAGAAGTGGCCCTGCGGGCGCAGGTTCAAGAAGCGCTCTTTGCGTTCCACATCAGCTCGCGCTACAAACAAACCCTGAGCGAACTCGAAGCCAAGCTTCAAGAAGAGCACCCGCACTTGCCCTTCAAAGTTATTTTTATTCCGCCGGGAAGGATCTTTCGCTATGAATAAAAGTGAGAATCAGACGATTTCGACGATGCGATTGCGCTCGTCCACGTGGACCACACGCGGACGATGGCGCAGCGCCTCGGCGGGATCGAGACCGGCATAAGTGAGAATAATGACGAGATCACCGGGGGCACCCCAGCGCGCCGCCGCCCCGTTGAGTTGCACAACTCCAGAATGAGCCGGGCCTTCGATCACATAAGTTTCCAGGCGCGAGCCGTTGTTAACGTTGACAACTTGGACTCTTTCATAGGGCAGGATCTGTGCAGCGCGCATCAGCTCGCCATCTAATGTCAAACTCCCTTCATAATGAAGGTCCGTTGCCGTGATCGTCGCCCGGTGAATCTTCGATTTCAACAGATCAACGCGCATATGTTTTTATCTTAGCGAGTGCGCTTACCCGGTGCAACTGCAGAACGTCAGAAACGGATTCTTGCGCTGTAAAATAGAAGTTGCTATGATCTTAATTATTAGTCAGATGGACCGATCAAGCGTCGGCCTGTCAAAGGAAGCTAGTGCATGCTGAGTTTTATCATACGGCGTATTCTTTATATGGTGCCGTTGCTCTTTATTATTTCCATCGTTGCTTTCACCGTCGTAAAATTGCAGCCCTCGGATCTGGTAGCCCAATGGAAGTTCAACCCCAGCATCGGCCGAGATCTGCTGGAGAACTTAATCCGACAATTCGATCTGGACAAAGACCCCGTAACTCAGTATATAACTTGGTTGAGGAATATCTTCACCAAAGGGGATCTAGGGTTCTCGTTCTTCAATAAAGTTCCCGTCGGGAGCTATCTCTTCGGCGGTGGATCGCTTCTTTACAGTCTGGTTATCATCTTGGCTACCATGCTCTTCACATGGATGGTGGCCATCCCCATTGGGATCTACAGCGCTACTCATAAGTACTCTTTTAGAGATCACTCGCTGAACTTCTTGGGCTTTCTGGGGCTCTCCATCCCGGTCTTTCTCTTGGCCATCGTCTTCTTACAAGTGATGGTCTCGATCTTGCGGGTCGGGTCGTGGTGCGATATAGATTGGTTGCGACCCATCGTGACCTTCTTCCGTCCGCCTTGCTGGGAGATCAGTCCGGGCGTGTTCTCTTGTGATGGGGGCATCCTCTGTCTCTCCAAAGAGATGCGCCTTGCACAAGGCTATTACGGGACGGCAGAGGGCTTAGCCGTTGGAGGTCTCTTTGCTCAGGAGTACATGGTAGCTCCTTGGAGTTGGGATAAGTTCAGGAATTTTCTCTGGCACCTCTGGCCTGTTGTGCTGATCGTGGGCACGGCGAATATCGCGGCGCTGATTCGCTACATGCGCGCTAATCTGTTGGATGTGCTAGGACAACCCTATGTTCAAACAGCCCGTGCCAAGGGGCTTTCCGAGAGAGTAGTGATCTACAAGCACGCCGTGCGCAATGCCATCAATCCCTTGGTCAGTATGCTGGGCTTTTGGATTCCCTTTATGTTCGAGGGCATCTTAGTGACATCCGCGGTGATGAATCTCCAAACGGTAGAAGTCAATTATTTTAATGCGCTGCAGACCCAAGACCAATGGGTCATCATGGGAGGATTGCTCTACTTCGGCGTCATCTTAGTTATCGGCAATCTCATATCAGATGTCTTGTTGGCCGTCGTTGACCCGAAGATCCGCTATGACTGAAAAAGATTCAACCGCAAAGCCAAAAACAGAGCAAGTGAGCGGAGGAGTTCGCGGCATTGAACCGGTGTCACAGGGGCGTCTCATCTGGCGTCGCTTCAAGCAACATCGCATGGGGCTCTTTGGCAGTATTATTGTTCTTCTTTTCTATCTGGTCTTTGTTGCTTTTGCCGAGTTCATCGCCCCCTATAACTATAACCAAGAACACCGTGACTTTGGGTATGTAGACCCGATGATCACGCGGATTCGCTTCTGGGATAAAGACGGGAATTTTTCGCTCAAACCCTTCGTCTACGGACTGACCAAAGCTCAAGTCTATCTCAACATCGAGACGGGAGAGCATACGACCAAGCCCCCCGAAGGCGACCCACGCTACTTCCGTCAACCGGGGATCTTCTGGTGGGGAGAAGATCAAACCCGCAAGTGCTATTTAGAGTTTTTCGTGCGCGGCGAGGAGTATCGCTTCTGGGATCTGTGGGAGACCGATCTGCATCTTTTTGGAGTGCGCGAGCCGGGGGTCTCGCAGATGGGGCCGGCGGAGCTTGTGGCCTCCCCGTGCCAGCTCTTCTTATTCGGCACGGATAAATTGGGCTACGATATCTTTTCTATGACGTTGGTCGGCGGCAAGATCTCCTTAGCTATCGGCCCTTTGGTGATTGTTCTGGCTTTTGTTTTGGGGATTCTTTTGGGGGGCATCTCGGGCTATTACGGCGGTGGAGTCGACACTTTTATTCAGCGCGTGATCGAGGTCTTTATGGCCCTGCCCCGCTTGGCACTGCTCTTGGCTCTTGCAGTGATCCTGTCGCAGTATAAACTATCGGGGATGGCGGTCTTTTGGGGCATTGTTTTCATTTTAATTATCGTCAGTTGGGCGCCGCTGGCCCGTGTAGTGCGTGGACAGTTTCTGGCGCTGCGGGAGGCCGAATTTGTCACCGCCGCGCGTGCCCTCGGAGTCAGCGATCTGCGCGTGATCTTAAAACATATCTTGCCCAACACGACGAGCTATCTGGTTGTCGCGGCGACGCTGACCATTCCCAATATTATTATTCTGGAGAGCACGCTCAGCTTCCTGCGCTTAGGGATCCGCGCGCCGCTGACCAGTTGGGGCGTGCTTATGCAAGCCGGCTGGAGCACTCAAGTGATCGAGAACTATCCTTGGTTTTTGATCCCCGGCATCTTTATTGTCTTAGCCGTGCTCGCCTTTAACTTTATGGGCGACGCCCTGCGCGATGCCGTCGATCCGTTCACCGTCACCGGAGCCAAAGAAGAGCTGACTTAATCTCAACTTTATTGACCTCCTAAATTTGATTTTCTCTGGTTTTTTCTCTATTATTGATTATTGCTTAATCATCAACTCGCATAGCGAGAGGGGGACTCTTCAGTGCCGGAACGCATAGAGAGAGCCTTTATCGAAGACGAGATGCGCGTCTCGTATATTAATTACGCCATGAGCGTCATTAGGGGACGCGCCATCCCCGATGTTCGCGACGGGCTGAAACCCGTGCAGAGAAGAATTCTGTATACGATGTCGCAGTTGGGACTCGCCCCCAACCGTTCCCACAAGAAGTCCGCACGCATCGTCGGCGAATGCATGGGCAAATATCACCCGCACGGCGATCAGCCCGTATATGACACGATGGTCAACATGGCGCAGCTCTTCTCGTTTCGCTATCCGTTGGTCGATGGGCAGGGGAATTTCGGCAGCATTGACGGCGACGAACCCGCGGCGATGCGCTACACCGAAGCGCGCCTCACCGCGCTGGCCGAAGAGCTCTTGGCCGAACTCGACGAAAATACCGTAGATTTCGTCCCGAATTTCGACGATTCGCTGACCGAACCCGTCGTCTTGCCCGCCAAGATCCCCAATCTCTTGCTCAACGGGTCTTGGGGGATCTCTGTAGGCATGACGACCCAGATCCCTCCGCATAATCTGTCCGAAGTGATCGACGCGCTCGTCCACACGATTGACAAGACCGATGCTTCTATCGAAGAATTGATGCAGTTGATCAAGGGCCCGGACTTTCCCACGGGCGGGATTATCTTGGGGCGCGACGGGATCAGCGAAGCCTACCGAAACGGGGAGGGCAAGCTCCGCGTGCGCGGCGTCGCCCGCATCGAAGATCACAGCATTATCATCTCTGAAATCCCCTTTCAGGTGCGCAAGTCCACTCTGGTCGAAGCCATTGCCAATAAAGTGCGCTCCGGCGATATTGACGAGATCTCCGATCTCAGAGACGAGTCCGATCGCGACGGAATTCGCGTCGTCGTCGAACTCAAGCGCGGCAGCAACCCCCAATTGGTCTTGCAAAAGCTCTATAAGTACACTCCCCTAGAGTGGACCTTCGGAGCCAACTTCTTGGTGATCGTTGACGGGAACCCGCGCCGGCTCTCGCTCAAAGAGCTGCTCTATTATTTTATTGTCCATCGGCGCGAGGTCGTCCGTCGGCGCACACAATCCAGACTGAACGCCGCGCAAGAGCGCGCCCATCTCCTAGAGGGCATGCTCAAAGCCTTAGAAAATAGAGATGAGATCATTGCGCTCATCAGCAAGTCCAAAGACGTCGCTCAGGCGATGGAGGCGCTGCAGAAAAAATACAAGCTCTCAGAGAAACAAGCCGATGCTATTCTGAAGATGCAACTGCGCCGCTTTACAGCTTTAGAAACCCAAGAACTCAAAACGGAATTCGAAGAGAAGCAGCAAGCGATCAAAGAGTACAAATCTATTTTAGCCAGCCCGCAGAAGCTCGATAGTATTATTAAGTCGGAGCTGCTGGAACTGAAGAAGCGCTACGGTGACGCGCGTCGCACACAGGTCTTAGAGGGCGTTGATGGAGCGATGCTCTCGGAAGATGCGTTTATCCCGGATACGGATCTGCTCATCAGTGTCAGCGTCAAGGGCTACGCCAGCGCTCCCAAAGAAGAGGCCTATAGAAAGCAGCAGCGCGGCGGCAAAGGGATCTTGGTGATGCGCCTGCGCGACGGCGATGCGATGAAGCGCGTCTTCAGCTGCCATGCCAGAGATGATCTCTTGGTCTTCACCAAAGCCCATAAAGCCTATAAGTTAAAAGCCTATCAGTTATACTCAGAGCGGCGCGATGTCAAGGGCGAGAACCTGAGAAATTTCATCGGCATGAGCCCGGAAGAAGAAGTCTGCGCGCTGCTCCCGTTGCGTACCGACGGCACAGAGAATCGGTTCTGCGTGATGGCCACCGCTCAAGGGATCGTCAATCGCAACGCCTACGAAGATTTCTACAATGCCCACACCAACGGCATTCTGGCGATCAATCCCGACGAGAGCGATGCTATTATCGACGCCATTCTCTCGCCCGGCGCGGGCGATCTTCTCTTGGCGAGCGCGCAGGGGATGACCATTCGCTTCAGAGAAGAAGAGGCGCGCTGCACCGGACGCCCAAGCAAGGGCGTCATCGGCATGCGCTTGAACGATGGGGATCGGCTCACCGGGCTGGTGGCGCTCGCCAAGAGCGATCCCGAAGATAAGCTCCTATTGGTCACCGAAAACGGCTATGGCAAGCGCACGCCGTTAGAAGAGTTTCCCATACAGGGGCGCGGTGGCAAGGGCGTCTTGGGCATCAAAGTGGACGAGAAGACCGGGCTGATCGTCGCCGCTGAAAGAGTCAAAGACGACGACGAGATCATGGTCACGACCATCAACGGAAAAATTATTAGAATCTCAGCCGCAGAAGTGCGCATCGTCAGTCGCTACGCCAAGGGCGTAAAATTAATAGATTTAGACGAGGGCGACAAAGTCGTCTCGGTGGTGCGTTACGTGCCGGGCAAGAATGGCGAGGCACCGGATGCTGAAGCATCCGGCTCAGAAGATGCAAGCCCGCTGAAGCGGGCTGCGTAGTCTGCCCAGAGCCATGCGCACGGTCATCGGTTTAGAAGTTCACGCCCAGCTCTTGACCAAGACCAAGCTCTTCTGTAGCTGCTCAGCCGAGTATTTCGGCGCGTCCCCCAATGCGCGCACCTGTCCCGTCTGTCTGGGGATGCCCGGCGCGCTGCCGGTGCTCAACGAGCTGGCTGTCGAGTATGCCCTCAAAGCCGCGCTCGCCCTGCACTGCGAGATTCCCCCGCGCTCGATCTTCGCCCGAAAAAATTATTTCTATCCCGATCTGCCCAAGGGGTATCAGATCTCGCAGTATGAAGAGCCGCTGGCTGTCAAGGGCCATCTCGATCTGCCTACGGGGAAGCGCATCAGAATTCGCCGGCTTCATCTGGAAGAAGATACGGGGAAGCTCCTGCATCGTCCTGAGGGGTACAGTTTAGTTGACCTCAATCGCGCCGGCGTACCGCTCATGGAGATCGTCAGCGAGCCTGATCTGGATTCTCCTGAAGAAGCGAGGCTTTACGTCGAAGAGCTGCGACGCATCTTGCGCTATCTGGGCGTCTGCAGCGGCGACATGGAAGAAGGCTCGTTGCGATGCGATGCGAACGTCTCCGTCAGCGTGGACGACCAACTGGGCACGAAGACGGAGATTAAGAATATGAACTCTTTTCGGGCCATCGAAGAGGCGCTGAAGTTCGAGGTCGCACGTCAGAAGGCCGTATTACAAAAGGGAGAGCAGATCGAGCAAGCCACGCTCACCTGGAACGAGATCACAGAGAAGACCGAGCTGATGCGCAGCAAAGAAGAAGCCGAGGACTATCGTTATTTTCCTGAGCCTGATTTGGTTCCTTTGCAGATAGAGGACGCTTGGAGAGAGAAAATGACGGAGTCACTGCCGGAGCTGCCCGCGGCCAAGCAGGCCCGCTGGGCGCACGATTACGGGCTGCCGGCGTATGACATTAGCGTGCTGACCGATGAGCGTCGCATCGCCGAGTATTTTGAAGAAGTCGTCAAAATCTATAACAAGCCCAAAGACGCGAGCAACTGGATGATGTCGGAGCTTTTGAGACTGCGCAAAGAAGCGCCGACGAGCGCGATCAAGATAGCCCCGAAAGACTTCGCTCACATCTTGCAGATGGTCGAGTCGGGACAGATCAATAGAAATACAGGCAAAGAAGTGATCGCAGAGGCTTTCCAGACGGGCAAGACTCCCGAAGCGATCGTCCAAGAGAAGGGACTGAGCCAGATCGCCGACGAAGAGACGTTGCTCTCAGCGATAGATAGAGTCTTAGCTGAGAACAGCAAAGCTGTAGCGGACTACAAATCGGGCAAAGAGGCCGTTGTCGGGTTCTTACAGGGCCAAGTGATGAGAGCAACGGGAGGCAAGGCCGATCCGAAGAAGGCCAGAGAACTGTTAATGCGGAAACTCACTGCGCTGTGAGCCCTCAGGATCTTCTCTCGTTCAATCTATACGTCGCAATCCCAAAAGCAACAGCGACATTCAGAGATTCTTTCGTGCCGTGCATGGGGAGCGTGAGAATCGCATCGGCACGCTTCAAGAGCGCTTCCGAGAGCCCGGTCACTTCGTTGCCCAGCACCAGGGCGCTGGGGAATTGGGGAAGAAATTCGCGATAGTCTATCGCGGGCAACCTCAAATTGTTCTCCAGAGCAACGATCTGGACGTCCTGAGCTTTCAGACGCTCCAGCAGTCTCCAAGTTTGCGCGACATGCTCCCACGGAACGGTCTTTTCGGCTCCTAGAGCTACTTTTTCGATCTCGTCGCGTGGCGGCGTTGGTGTGTAGCCGCACAGATAGATTTTAGTGATTCCCGCGGCGTCGGCGGTTCTGAAAATAGCCCCGACGTTGAAGGTGCTGCGGATGTTGTCGCAGACGACGTAGAAGTCTTGGGTGAACATAACCCCTCTACCCCTCCCCGACACGAAGGGGAATGGGGTTAGGTCTATTGTACACTATCGTGCGCCCTCGGTATACTAAAACTATGATCGAGCTTGACGGAGATTCTCTGACGGTTCAAACCGCGAAGAAGATCATCTTCAGCCATGAGAGAATCTCTCTCGCGCTGAGCGCTCTGGAGCGCGTGCGCGCCGCCCGCGCCGTCGTCGCAGAGATCGTTGCTAGAAATCAAAGAATCTACGGGATCAATACGGGCTTCGGCAAGCTCAGCACCCAGACGATTCCCAGCGAAAAGCTCGCGCTGCTCCAGGAGAATCTCTTAAAGAGCCACGCCGTCGGCGTGGGCGACCCCCTGCCCGATGAGGTCGCGCGCGCTGCCCTGCTCTTTCGCTCAAATTCGCTCTTGCACGGACGCTCCGGCGTGCGCGTCGAAGTGATAGAATATCTCAAGAAATTTCTCGATCAGAACGTTGTCCCCGTCATCCCCGCCAAAGGCTCGGTTGGCTCCAGCGGGGATTTGGCCCCACTCGCACACTTAGCATTGCTGCTGATCGGCGAAGGCCAAGCCAAGTTCGGCGAAAAGATTCTCTCCGGGAGAGAACTTCTGAAAGAACTTGGGCTGGAGCCGTTGCACTTAGCTCCCAAAGAAGGACTGGCGCTCATCAACGGGACGCAAGTGACGCTCGCGTTGGGGTTCGTCGCTTTCGCGCGGGCAGAGAAGCTCTTAACGCAAGCGCAAGCGATCAGCGCGCTCGCTCTGGAAGCCCTGCGCGGACACAGAGCAGCCTTCGACGAACGCCTCCATCGGGCGCGCCCGCACCCCGGCCAGCTCTCCGTGGCGCGAGAGCTGCGTGCGTGGCTCACCGGCAGCAAGCTCGCCGACAGCCGCACCGACGACGTGCAAGATAATTACACCCTGCGCTGCATCCCCCAAGTCTTGGGCGCTTCTGTAGATGCGCTCGCTTTTGTTCGAGAGAGATTCGAGATCGAGATGAACTCGGCCACTGATAATCCCTTGGTCTTCGCCGAGACCCGAGAAGTCTTATCAGGGGGGAATTTTCACGGTCAGATATTAGCGTTCAGTTGCGAACTCTTGGCGCAAGCCATCTCGGAGATCGGGAATTTCTCCGAACGTCGCATTGCGCTCCTGCTCGAAGCCCCTGATCTCCCAAAGTTCTTAATCCAAGATGGCGGGCTCAATTCGGGGCTGATGGTGCCCCAGTACACGGCCGCAGCTCTGGTGGCCGAGAACAAAGTCTTGGCTCACCCGGCCAGCGTAGATTCCATTCCCACATCAGGCGGCAAAGAAGACCACAACAGCATGGCCACCACGTCAGCTTATAAAGCCCTCAAGATCGTCGAAAACGTAGAGATAGTCCTAGCAATAGAGCTATTGACGGTCTGCCAGGCTCTGGACTTTCGCAATCAAGAATTGATGGCCCCGCGCACCCGCGCGCTCTACGCGCACGTGCGCCGGCAGATACCGCATTTGGAAAAAGATCGGCTCTTGCAGTATGATATTCAACGTGCCTTGCACATTCTGAAGGAGGATCAGGGGCTGAATGGGATTTAAATCGGGGTTTGTCGGTCTTTTGGGGCAAGCCAACGCGGGCAAGTCGAGTTTTATCAACGCTCTGCTTGGCCAAAAGTTTCTGATTGTTTCCGAGAGGCGTCAGTCCACACGCCATCGGATTCGCTGCGTGCTCACCCTCCCCGGCGCGCAGATTGTCTTTGTAGATACCCCCGGACTGCACAAGCCTGTGGACAAACTCAGTCGTTATCTCATCAAGCAAGCCTACGCGGCTCTCTCCGGGTTAGACGTATTGGTCTATATGACCGAGCCGTGGGGCAGACTTCACGAAGAAGACCAGAAAGCCTTTGAACATCTGAAGAGCTTTCCCCAGCCGATGCTCTTGTTGGTGAACAAAATAGATCGTACGGACGCACGCACGCTCGAAGAGACGGTGCGCGCCTATCAACAGGCGGGGCTCTTTCGCGAGATCATCCCCGTCTCGTGTAAACAAGAAGCCAATTTAGGATTGGCCGCCAACAAGATCGCCGAGCTCTTGCCCGAAGGCCCCAAGTTCTTCCCCGACGAGACACGCACCGATCGCTCGCAGGAATTTATAGTAGCCGAATTCATCCGCGAGAAGATCTTTCAGTTGACGCACAAAGAGATCCCGTATTCTACTGTGGTTGCAGTGACTCACCTGGCCGAGCGAGAAGATGGGCTTATGGAGATCTTTGCGAATATCTATGTGGCGCGCGAATCGCAAAAAGCGATTTTGATCGGGAGCGGAGGCCGGATGGTTAAAGAGATCGGGAGCTTAGCGCGTCAAGAGATCGAAGCGTTTTTAGGACGAAAAATCTATCTTGATTTGCAAGTGAAAGTACACCGAGATTGGAACGAGAGCGAAGCGGAGATCGCCCGGATGCTCGACCGGGCGTGATGATAGACGATGGGCCCATCTCAGGGGAAGTTTCAGCACTCAGAAGCGCTCTTTCATGCGCTGGTCGAGAGCACGCTCGTCGGCATCTACGTAATTCAAGATGGCCGACTGGTCTATGTCAATCCCGTACTGGAAGAGCTCTTCGGTTATAGACAAGAAGAAGTCTCGCAGCGCTTGGTTATTGATCTTGTGCTTCCCGAAGATCGTGCACTGGTGCTGGAGAAGATCCGTGCTCGCGAGTCGGGCGAAATAGAAGAGGCGCGTTATACACTCCGTGCGCGGGCCAAAGATGGCCGCATCGTTTGGCTCGAAGTCTGGGGAGGCAGAAGCGAATGGGAGGGTCGGCCGGCGATTATAGGCACAGCCCTGAACATAACGCCCCAAAAAGAGACGGAACATCTGCGAAATATACTGATGAACATCGGCTCGCAGATCTTGCACAACACCAGCACCAAGACCATCTTAAAGACGGTCGTGCAGGCGTTACATCAGCATTCCAAATTTCGCAAGATCGGCTTCTCGATCTACACAGCGCCCAGCGACGCCGGCTCGGCTCAGCCGCCGCTCATCGCTGACTATCTGACCGCGGGACTCACCTCAGAAGAAGAGCAGCGCATTCGCCAGAATATCTCCGCAGGGAAGATCATCCCAGATCGTAGAATTTTGGAGACGGGGCAGCCCATAGGCGTTGCGCTCTATGTGACGCCGGGACGGATGCCGGAACTCCCGGAGTATAGTGCAGCCTTGGTGCCCGAAGGGCAGACGTGGGGCCCCCACGACACGCTCTATATCTTCTTGCGCGTGGGAGAGCGCATCTTCGGGCGGATCGCGCTGGCCGATCCCCACGGCGGCCAGATCCCCACACCTGCCGAGATCGAGCCTCTGATACTCTTAGCCCACTTTGCCACGCTGGCCCTTCACCAGGCGCGCCAGCTAAGCGAGTTGCGCGAACAGCAGCAACAGATGCAAAGCTTAATCGCGTTTCTGCAGGCGCTCAACCAGTCCTCCACGCTGAGAGAACTGTTGGATATCGTCATTCACGAGGCCATGCTTTTGATCCCACATGCGCAGGGCGGTTCTTTCTTAATGCTGAACCCCCATACAGAAGAGTTTGAGTTCAAGGCCGCCGTGGGCCAGGAACTGAAAGATTTACAGAAAGTGACTCTTCCCTATGAGCACGTGGCCCACACTCTGGGGCTGGAACATGGGCCGAAGCTCTTAACGGCTTCAGAGCGCTTAGCTCATCCCGTCATGGCCGAAATGGGGCCGCCGCCGGCCTCGACGCTCTCCCTACCGCTGCGCGACGAGCATGGCCGTATTATGGCCGTTCTCAATATTGACAACTACAGAGAAGAAGGCGTCTTCAGTCACGCCGACTTGGAAAGACTCGTCGTCTTTCGCACGCAGCTCGAACTGGCGCTCGCCCGCGAGCGCGATCGCACTCATCTGCGAGAACTCAGCAAGCGCGATGCCCTGACCGAAGTCTACAACCGACGTACTTTGGAAGAAGCTCTGGAGCACTTAGAGAGAGCCCAGCGTCCCTTTGCGCTCGTCTTCGTTGATATTGACGACTTCTATACGGTGAACGATCGCTTTGGACACCTTGAGGGGGACAAAGTCATTCAAGAACTGGCGAACTTTTTGCGCCAGAACGTGCGCGCGGCAGATGGAGTCTATCGCTACGGCGGCGATGAGTTCGTGATCGTGATGGAGGGGACAAATCGCACAGAAGCGCAGCGCGCGATGGAGCGTCTGGAAGAGAAGCTGCACGCGCTATGCGCTCAATGGCGCACGCGCCTGCAGAGTATAGAGATCGCTCTGAGTTTGGGGATTTCCGACTGGTCGCCGGAGACGCCGCGCTCGCTGAGAGAGGTCCTTGAAGAGGCCGATCAATTTATGTATCGTCGTAAGCGGGCGAAGAAGATATGATCGAGATTCGGCCATTGCAGAGGCTCGAGGAGCTGCACGCCTGCGAACAGCTCCAGAAAGAGATCTGGGGATTTGAAGAGATCAGCGTCGTCCCCCATCATCTGCTTCTCACAACCATCAAGAACGGCGGGGTGCTCTTGGGGGCGTTCGAGCGTCAAGGGACTTCTGAAGAGCTCGTAGGCTTCGTCTACGGCTTCCCTGGCATCGAGAATAATAGATTGAAGCACTGTTCGCTCATGTGCGCCGTCGTCTCGGAGCATCGCTTTCAGGGTGCAGGGTACGAGCTGAAGCTCAAGCAGCGCGAGGCCGTGCTTGCCCAAGAGATCGAATTGATCACTTGGACATTTGATCCGCTCGTCAGCTCCAACGCGTATTTCAATCTGCACAAACTGGGCGTTATCTCCAACCGATACGAGCGCGATCTCTACGGAGATATGCGCGACCGGCTCAATGCCGGACTGGAGACCGATCGCTTAACGGTCGAGTGGTGGATCAACAGTCCGCGCGTGCAAAGTAGCCTAACCCCTAGCTCCTTGCTCAAAGAGAAGGGAAACCCTCAGCTCGTCCCTCTCCCTTCCAGGGAGAGGGTGCAGGGTGAGGGTCGGGGAGGAGTTGGGGGAGAGGTCATCAATCAGACCGAAGAGCGCGACGGCTTTCTCGTCAATCGCGACTATTCTCTAAAGCACACCGAGCCGAGCTTGCTCTTGGAGATCCCGTATCGTTGGCGCGAGATGCGCGAGCAGCATATAGAATTGGTCAAAGAGTGGCGACAGGTGACGCGCGCGATCTTTGAGCACTATTTCGCTCAAAACTATTACGCGAGCGATTTTCTCGTCATAGAGCGTGAGGGACAGAAGCGCGCGTTCTATCTGTTGGAGAAAACCACAAAAGAAGTATTACTCAAGTCGCCCTGATGGTCTTGGCTTGTCCCGATGTGGCTCCTAGGCTATTATAGAGTGCTATGGATATCGCTCAACTGCAAGCGGATGATGAGTGGCTCGCGGATCATCAGCTCGGCCACTGAAGTGGCGAGCTGGGATATACCAAGCCTGCCTGCGCAGGCTTTTCAGTCTCTGCTAGGAGACTTCGTTAATCCCAGCCTGTGGCTTCAGCCACTGGGCGAACTTATGAAACTCGAAGCTGTCGAGCTACGTCACATTGAGATGGAGCTGGTCGAGCCGTTTGAGACGAGCGGCTGGCGCGAGACTCTCCGGCCTTGCATCATCGTCGCTATCCGCAGCAAGGGCTTGACCGGCTACGGCGAATGCGTCGCCGGCGCGGGGCCTTGGTATTCATACGAGACGATTCAGACGGCGTGGCACGTGCTGGAGGACTTTATCGTTCCAGAGATACTGGGCCAAGAGATCGCTTCGACAGAAGAGCTACAGAGACGATCGGGACGAGTGCGCGGGCATCCGATGGCCAAGGCCGGACTGGAAGCCGCTCTTTGGGATCTGCTGGCGCAAGCGCGGAACGTCTCGCTGGCAAACTTATTGGGAGGCACGAAAGAGCGCATCGAGAGCGGCATCTCCATCGGAATTCAGCAAGACATCTCAGAGCTATTGCGCGTCATCGAGCAACGAGCAGCACAGGGGTATAAGAGAATCAAGCTCAAGATCAAGCCAGGCTGGGATCGAGAAGTCTTAAAAGCTGTGCGCAAGAGATTCCCCCAGATGCAGCTTATGGCCGACGCCAACGCAGCCTATCGGTTCTCCGAGCGAGAGCATCTCAAGCAGCTTGACGAGTTCGGACTCCTGATGCTGGAGCAGCCCCTCGACTACGACGACCTGATAGATCACGCCGCGCTGCAAAAAGAACTCAAAACTCCCATCTGTCTGGATGAGAGCATCAAGACCCCTGAGGATGCGCGAAAGGCTCTCGATCTGGGGGCGTGCAAGATTAGTAATATCAAGCCGGGGCAGGTGGGCGGGCTCCTGAATGCGAAGAAGATTCACGATCTCTGTTGGGAGCGAGGCGTGCCCGTCTGGTGCGGCGGCATGTTGGAGACGGGGATCGGGCGCGCTGCAAATGTCGCGCTGGCGAGCCTTCCCGGCTTTACGCTGCCCAACGATATCTCTGCCAGCGCGCGCTACTGGCGCGAAGATATGATCGAGCCGCCTTTCGTGCTCGAAGCTGACGCGACGATCAGAGTCCCGACGGGGCCGGGGTTGGGCGTGCACGTCGTGCTGGAGCGATTAGAGAGAGTGATCCAAAGACGAGCAGAGTTTGTTTCCTAGCGCTGCAGCGAGTATGATTTCGGAGCGAGAAGCTATGAAATATACAGTTGTCTTAGAGAAAGGGCGTGAGTCTGGCTACGTAGCATACGTTCCTGTTCTCAGGGGCTGTGTCTCGCAAGGGCGCACGAAAGCTGAAGCTCTCAAAAACATCCGCGAAGCCATGGAGATCTATATCGAAGCGCTCTTAAAGGACCAACTTCCAATACCTACTGAGACTGGAAAGGAACTTGTAGAAGTCGTCGTGCATGCGCGATGAGCAAGCTGCCACGAGGGCTTTCCGGAAGAGAAGTTCGACGTGCCCTAGAGAGAGTTGGTTTCTACTTCGTGCGCCAGCGAAGAAGCAGCCATATGATCTTGCGTCGCGACCATCCCTTTGCACAGGTGAGCGTACCTGACCATAAGAGCCTCGATACCGGCACGCTAGCCCATATCTTGGATGGGGCGGGCTTGACCGTTGATGAATTACGTAAGTTGCTCTAGTCATGATTCGCAAGACAACGGGTATTATTCTGCGAGCGATCAAGTTCCGCGAGAGCGATCTCATTCTGACGGCGCTCTCTCGCGACTACGGGAAGATCTCGCTCATCGCTAAAGCAGCCCGCCGCCCGGAGAGCAAGTTCGGTGCGGCGTTGGATCTGCTGACGCTGAGCGAATTGGTCTTCTATGAGGGCGAGAATCTCAAACTGCTCAAAGAGGCGAGCATCGTCGCCGACTTTCGCAAAGTTAAACGCGAGTACGAAAGATTGGAGACGGCCCTGCAAGCCGCGTCGCTCTTGAATCAATTGATCGAAGACGAACACCCTGACCGCGCCGTCTTCGATCTCTATGAAGATTTCTTGTCTCATCTGGACTATCTGAAGAGACCGAGTATGGGGGAATTGGCCTTCAAGCTCAAATTACTAAGAGCAGCCGGGCTGGCGCCGCGGCTCAACCGCTGCGCCCGCGGGGGACATCTCCTGACGAGAGAACTATGGTTCTCCGCACAGCATGGCGGTCTCGTCTGCTCAGAATGTCATCAAGCCGGAGATACCCGCTTGCAGCCGGGGACGGCTCAGAGCTTGAAAATGCTCCTAGGCGCGAGCTGGGAGAGGCTCGACCGGCTCGCGCTCTATGAGGACGAATTGGAGATCGCCCATCGGCTCATAGACGAGTTCATCGGCTATCACTTACGGGCCGTGCGCCGATAGCTCACATGCTCTCGAAGTAGCCCCCAACGCGAATGAGCAAGATCGCGATCCCAATCGCAATCAGAAAGTTTCCTAGGGCGGTCAACAGCTCTGCCATAGCCTCACCTCCTGTCTGGTTCGGTTTTATCTATAGCAGAAGAGACGGCGGGTTGTCAAATAAGAGAATCGCCTCCATCTTGACAAATTGACAAACTGAGAACCTTGTGTTATAAAATTATATAGAAATTGACCAAGGAGGGTTTATGCATCCAAACAAGCTTTTCATACTCTGTTTGGCGATTTATCTTATGACCGGGGTCACGGCTGTGGCACAATCTTGGGAGTCTTGGCTTCAGGCCAAATCTTCAGAACACCCCAAGATCTCCAAGGCGCTCCAGAGCTTCTTGGGCGAATCCCACACAGAGAGAGATTCATTTGCGCTCGAACTCACTCGGTACGTTCCACTCTATGATTTCTACCGCCAAGGGGATCGCGTTCGGGTCGTCATCGAGCTTGACTCCGATAAAGCGCGCTCACAGATTGTGAACACCATCAGAGAGCACGGTGGTGAGATTGAGCTTTTTCAAGGCGCTCAAATCCAAGCCATCCTCCCTGCAACGCGACTGACGCAGATAGCTGATTTAGATGAAGTGCAGTTCATTCGGCCTCCCGTGCGCCCCAGTCTCGACCAAGGGACGATTATCAGTGAGGGGCGCAGGCTCATCGGAGCCCCGACTTGGAACGCCGCCGGAATAGACGGACGCAACACGAAGATCGGCATCATCGATCCAGGTTTTTATCGGTATGAAACGCTCTTGGGACGAGAGCTGCCCCCGCGCGAGCGCGTGACAGCACGCTCGTTTCGCAGAGATCGCCAGATGTCCGATCCTGAAGTGGAGAGCAATCACGGCGTCGCGGTGGCCGAGATCGTTCACGATGTAGCTGCAGGAGCGCATTTAAATCTTGCTGCTTTTGATACGGACGTGGAATTCCGTCAAGCCATTGACTGGATGATCGAAGAGAAAGTGAATATTATTAATACTTCGTTGGGATTTCCTTCGGGGTGTTTTCGCGGTGATGGTCTCTTCGAGCCGCAGATTAAGAAAGCCCACGACGCCGGCATCACCTGGGTGACCAGCGCGGGCAATCGCGGCCAACGCCATTGGGAGGGAACGTTCACCGACAGAAATAACAATAACACTCATGAGTTTCCAGATTCCGATGAGGCCCTGACGCTGGAGGTCGAATTCGTCAAATTAGAAGAGCTGGGCGTAGCCGTTGTGTTGGTCTCGGTGATCTTCAGTTGGGATGCGCCCTGTACCGGGGCGCGCGACGATTATGATGTCTTTCTCTTTCCCGAATCGCAGCCGCAGTCGCGCTTTCGTGGGGATTGGCTCTGGCGCCCCGGCATCCCTGTGAAAGCCGCGGGAATTGTGGGCATCATCCGTGACCCAAGAGCCGCGGGCCAGCGCGACCGCATCGGCGTGCAGATCGTGCGCAAGCGCAGCGACGCCCCCGCAGCCAAGCTCGATCTGGTCGTTCAAGCATGTTTGGAGTGCCGCCGGATCGAATATCTTGTGCCGCAGGGAAGTGTCTCTATCTTTGAGCCTGCGATCTCTCCCCACGCTCTCAGCGCTGGAGCCTTCCATCAGAGCGCGGAGCGTTGTCCGCGCGCCCTCTGCCCGGAATCTAATCTGTTGGCCTACAGCAGCCGCGGGCCGACCAAGGACGGACGGGTCAAGCCCGATCTGATCGCCCCTTCGCATGTCTCAACTTCTAGCTTTGGGCGTTACACCGGCGACGGGCCGGGACAGAATTCCGGCTTTGATGGGACATCGGCTTCAGCTCCTCACGTCGCCGGAGCTGCCGCTCTGATCAAGCAGCTTTTCCCTCATTTCACTCCCAAGGAGATTCAGAGCTTCTTAGAGAGCAGAGCTGAGGATCGTGGTCGTCGCGGCAAGGACAACGATTGGGGCGCAGGCCAGTTGGTTCTGGGAGAAGTGGTCATCGTGCCGTTGACCCCGACTGATCTGATCGCCCGCGGCCTGAGTCCTACACAGATCCAGCTCTCGTGGCAGGACCGCTCCGACAATGAAGAGGGCTTCGCCATCGAGCGTCGCTTTGCCAAAGACTCTGAGTACGAAGAGATCGCGCGCGTTAACGCGAACGTCACGAACTTCATTGATGAGGTCTCACTGCCGGAGACGCCCTATTGCTATCGTCTGCGGGCCTTCACGCGCAGCGGCCAGTCCAGCTATACAAATGAATCGTGCGCAGCGACTCTTGCCGAGTCCCTTGAACCTCTGGTACAAGAGTTCTCGGCCCAGATGCAGAAAGACATCTTCGGATGGGCTGAGTTGCCCATCGAGATACGACAAGCGCTGCCTGCGGGAGTAACTTTCCGTGAACTCCCCAGCACATCTCTAAGAGGACGCACCAGCCAATCTTTACAAGATCTAGGCTTGCAGCTCTCCCCCAGTACGGGCCTGATCTTCGGCAGCCCCACCCAAACCGGCAGTTTTCAAATCCTGATGAGCGCATCGCTCGATGACCAAGTGCGCACTTTGATCTGGGCACTGCTGAGCATCTCCGAGCCTCCGATGCTCTATCCAACTATGATGCAAGAGGGCACTCCCCCACAGATCCGATTTATTGATTTCCCCATGCAGATACGCGCCGACGGCAAGCCGGTGCAGGGTTTTATCGGCTTTACCGATCCCGATGGCGATCTGGTGCGGGCAGATTTTACAGTTGTGAGCGCCACGGACTTTCAGAGTTTTCAGCTCGATCTCGATCTGAGGGGACGCCGCGAGGGCGCTTTCCCGTTCGAGATCAGAACGTCTCTGGCGCAGCGCGTGACCCTGCGGGTTCAGCTGACCGACGAGGGCGGACGTACCAGCGCGCCTCGCGAGTTCTCGTTCGAAGCGGTGGCCACTCCAATCTTGCGTGTCAGCCCGGAGCGCCTCTCTCAGAGTGGTCTGGCAGGCGTGGGAGAACTGCCCCCGCTGACGCTTGAGGTGCGCAACGAAGGCGGCGGCATTCTCCAATGGACAGCGCGCACGGATCTCCCTGGGTTGCAGCTTAGCCCCACGGAGGGCCGAGCCGGCCCTGGCGAGCGCCAGAATCTCGCTGTGCAAATCAATCATAAATCTCTTAAACCCGGACGTTACCGTGGACTGATCATGATTCGCGCGACGGGGGCGCAAAACAGCCCGCAATGGGTCTCTTTTCTTTTAGAACTCAAACCCGCCGGAGGAACGCTGATCTGGAAGACCCAGATTGGTGCGACTTCGGCCAGCCCCTCTCTCACCCCCGACGGCGCGCTCTATATCCCCGTAGGGAGATTGCTCCATGCTCTGCGCTCGGATGGCCAAGTGAGATGGACGTTTCAAGCGAGCGAATCCATCGCGGCCTCGGCGGTCACTATAGCGTCCGATGGAACGATCTATGTTGGCGCAGACGACGGTTTCTTATACGCGCTTTCTTCCGAAGGCAAAGAGAAATGGCGTTTTGCCGTAGGGGGAATACCGGTGCGCGGCGGCCCGGCCCTAGGGACCGACGGCACCATTTACTTGGGAACGGGCAGCGATCCCTTTGAAACAACGCGCATCTATGCGCTAACCCCCGAAGGCACTTCAAAGTTCGCCCCGATGGAAATGCCCGGAGGCGTTATAGCAGGCCCGGCTATTGCCCCTGACGGGACGATCTACGTCGGCTCACTCGAAGGACAACTCTGGGCCTTGCATCCAACAAACTGGAGTCGCAAGTGGCGTTTTCGCATCGGGGACGAGATTCACAGCTCTCCGGCGCTGGGGCCAGACGGGACTATCTATCTCGGTGCCCGCAACGGGTTTATGTATGTTTTGGCTCCTGACGGCCAAGAACGTTGGCGCTTTAAGACGGACAAAGAGATCGTCTCCTCGGCAGCGGTCGCCCCTGACGGGACGATCTATATCAGTTCACTCGATGGCCATCTCTATGCTATCAGTTCGGATGGCCAAGAACGTTGGCGCTTCCAGACCGGCGGCCCGATCTACGGCTCACCGGCTCTAGCTGCCGATGGCACCATCTACATTGGTTCGACCGACGGCATCTTTTACGCGGTCACGCGCGAAGGGCAGCCACGCTGGCAGTTGAAGACCGGAGGAGAGATTCGCTCTTCGCCGCTGATTAACGCCGACGGCACGATCTATTTTGCCTCTCAAGACGGTTTTCTCTACACGGTGCGCGGCGAAGCAGGACCGGCATCAACTGCTTGGCCCATGCTAAGACAGAATCCGCAGCGGACGGGTCGTGCACCATAGATAGAATTATCTTAGCGCGCGGTCGAGCAAGCTCAGGGCTTCTTCGCGGCGGTCGAGCAGCCGTCGGGGTTTCTTTTTGAGCCCGGCTTGGAGCAGCGCGTGGACGATGAACGGAAAAACAGATGTGACTTCGGCAAAGAGATACTGAGAGTTCTGCTGAAACTCTGCGGAGACTTTGCCCCACGTGTGGGCCTCTCCAGCAGTGCAAGAGCTCAGGCTCCCGTTCTGTACATGCGCATCGCAGATCTGCACGTCGCAATCGTAGCCCTCCGTCTCCAGTCCGCAAATTTGCGAGAGATACGGCTCCGGCTGCAAGCTGTAGTTTTTGGGGACGCCGCCGCCAAGAACAATAACGCTGAGCCTCTTCGACCAACGGTTCTTCGCCAACCAATGATACGCCCCGAATTCGTGTATGTCGGTCTCTATCTCTATTCTGAACTTAAATCTCTCGCCCAACTTGCGCTTGAGATAGGCCACGTTAAGATGGATCGAAGCGTCTTGGGGCGCGCCGCAGAAGATCGGAACTCGGTGGAGATGCGCTTGGACGGTGAGGCTGTCGGAGTTTTTGGGATCGCGTCCGAAGCGGTCTTTAAGAGCTGCTGCTGTATAGCGTCCCAAGAGATCATGAAATTCGGGAGTGGTCATGGGGCGCTGAAAGGGTCTTTGCTGAAGTAATTCTTGCACAAAGCTATCCGTGCGATAGAGATCGTCTTCGGGGAAGACCAGATCATAAATGCGGGTCAGCCCTTGCTTGCGCAACGCGAGATCGTCGGCGTCGGGGGCGACGGCGAAGAATTCGCCGTCTATCGCTCTTTGCAGATCGTGATAGATGTTCGCCCCGGTGGTCGTCAGCACGTCAATGAGGCCCGCTTGGATAAGCGGAATTAAGCAAGTCGTGTGCAGATCAGCCGGTGTCATCGCGCCGGAGAGCGTCAGCACGATCGTGTGATCTTCGGCGATCATGCGACGGATGATCTTATAGGCCGTGGCGATCTCGCGCCCGACGAAGGCATGAAAGGCGTTCTCTATAAGTTCTTCTGTGGTCTCGCGACCGGTGATGGCGCGCCCGGCGACTTTGGGACCGGGGAGGGGTGAGCGGCGGCGCGACGTTTGACGACCGGGCATAAAAATTATTATATCAGATAGCTCTTTGCATCGCCCAGCCATGAGCGAGATCACGCCGAGCCATGAGCTGTATCATGGCGTTCTGACACAATAAATCTATACACTGGCTCAAGAAATGGAGTGATGAACTTTATGGAGAAATCTACACAGACTATTGCAGCGCTGCTGGAGGAGGAGCGGACGTTTTCCCCGCCGGAAGCGTTCGCGCAACAGGCCCACGCCAAGGATACCAAGATCTATGAACAAGCCGCGAGAAATCGCGAGGCTTTCTGGGCCGCCGCGGCCAACGAACTCGATTGGTTCCAAAGATGGGATAGAGTCTTGGAATGGAATCCCCCGTGGGCCAAATGGTTTGTAAACGGGAAACTCAACGCTTCGTATAACTGCATAGACCGACACTTAAAGACGTGGCGGCGCAACAAAGCGGCGCTCATCTGGGAAGGCGAGCCGGGCGACGAGCGCGTGCTCACCTATCAAGATTTGCACCGTGAAGTCTCCAAGTTCGCCAATGTTTTAAAGAAGCTGGGCGTCAAGAAGGGGGATCGCGTGGCCATCTACATGCCGATGATCCCAGAACTCCCCATCGCGACGTTGGCCTGCGCGCGCATCGGTGCAGTTCACAGCGTCGTCTTCGGTGGCTTCTCTGCCGAGGCCCTCAGAGACCGCATCAACGACGCGCAGGCGAAGGTGCTCATCACGGCCGACGGCGGCTGGCGACGCGGCCAAGTCGTCCCCCTGAAGAAGAACGCCGATGAAGCTCTCAAAAACACGCCGTCTATTGAGAGCGTAGTGGTCGTCCGCCGGGTTGGGGAGGCCGCTTCGATCTCCCTGGACAGTCAGGGGCCTCGCCGGGAGTTCTGGTGGCACGACCTGATGCGCAACGTTTCTATGGATTGCCCGCCCGAACCGATGGACTCCGAAGATATGCTCTTTATTCTCTATACGTCGGGGACGACGGGCAAGCCCAAGGGCGTCGTCCACACGACCGGAGGTTACTTAGTTGGCGTCGCTCTCACCCACAAGTGGGTCTTCGACATCAAAGACGAAGACGTCTTCTTCTGCACAGCAGATATTGGCTGGGTGACCGGGCACAGCTATATGGTCTATGGGCCGCTGGCCAACGGCACGACAACCGTCATGTTCGAAGGCGTGCCCGATTACCCCGATAAAGATCGCTTCTGGGCTATTGTCGAAAAATATCGCGCGACGATTTTATACACAGCGCCCACGGCGATTCGCACGTTTATGCGCTGGGGCGAAGAGTATCCCAAGAGACACGATCTCTCGTCACTGAGGTTGCTGGGGTCGGTGGGCGAGCCGATCAATCCTGAAGCGTGGATCTGGTATCACAGAGTCATCGGCAGCGAGCGCTGCCCCATTGTAGACACGTGGTGGCAGACCGAGACCGGACATATTCTCATCACGCCGCTGCCCGGAGTTTCTACGCTCAAGCCCGCTTCGGCCAATAAGCCCTTCCCCGGCATCGAAGCCGAAGTCTTAGATGAAGCCGGTCGCCCTGTGCCGCCGGGCAGCGGAGCAGGGTATCTCGTCATTACGAAGCCCTGGCCGGGAATGCTGCGCACTCTGTACAACGACCCCGAACGCTATAAACAAGCCTACTGGAGCAAGTACCCCGGAATTTATCTCACCGGCGACGGCTGCAAGATAGACCAAGACGGCGACTTCTGGCTTCTCGGGCGCATTGACGACGTGCTGAACGTCTCTGGACACCGAATCAGCACAATGGAAGTCGAGAGCGCTCTGGTAGATCACCAAGCGGTCGCGGAAGCCGCGGCCATCGGCAAGAATCACGAAGTGAAGGGACAAGCCGTCTCGGCGTTTGTGACGCTGCGAGCGGGCCACAAGCCATCTCCAGAACTGGCCGATGAACTGAAGAAGCACGTCACTAAAAAGATCGGCGCGATCGCGCGCCCCGATGATATCTTCTTCACGGCGGAGCTGCCCAAGACCCGGTCGGGAAAGATCATGCGCCGGCTTCTGCGAGACATCGCCGAGGGCCGAGCGCTGGGGGATACGACGACGCTGGCCGACCCCAACGTGATCGCACAATTGAAGAGCCAGTATGAATCGAGTGAGGGATAGAATCTCAAGTCTCTCTTCTCCAATGCGGGAAGGGGGACCCTCACCCTGCACCCTCTCCCTTCAAGGGAGAGGGATGGGGTGAGGGTTGGAGATATAGAAAGAGAACTCTATGAAAACTTCTCTCAATGCGACAGTCGTTAGCGTACAAGAAGAACGCTTGCCCAATCGCTGGCTCTTCGTCGTCGCAGCGGTCTTGATGCAATTAGGGTTAGGCAACGTCTACGCCTGGAGCATCTTCAGAAATCCCCTGATGAGCTTGCACGGCTGGACCATTCAAGAAGCAACGATGCCCTTCACCCTCTGCGTCGTCTTCTTCGCCGTAGGGATGATCGTCGCCGGGCGCTGGCAGGATCGCGTCGGGCCGCGCATCGTAGCAGTGACCGGGGGAATTCTCTTGAGCGCGGGTTTTCTCTTAGCCAGCCAACTGGGACAGACTCTGCTGGGACTTTATCTCACTTATGGGGTTCTGGTCGGGCTGGGCGTCGGCTTTGCCTATGTCACCCCGATTGCGACCTGTGTGAAGTGGTTCCCCGACATGCGGGGGTTTATCACGGGTTTGGCAGTGCTGGGGTTTGGCGCAGGTTCTCTCATCGTCGCGCCGGTGGGGACGACACTGATCTCGCAGATTGGCGTCTATGGGACCTTGGCGGTCTTCGGCGTGACCTTCGGACTTCTTGTCATGCTCACAGGGGCGATGCTGCGCAACCCACCGACCGGCTGGAAGCCCGCGGGCTGGACGCCCCCGGCCAACGGCCCGGGCTCCCAAGAGCACAGAGACCATCCGCCCTCGCAGATGGCCAAAACTTTTCAGTTTTATTTGCTATGGGTCGTCTTTCTCTTCTGGGCCGGTGTAGGTCTGATGGTGATCTCACAAGCCGTCCCGATGGGCCAAGAGCTCGCGGATCTGAGCGCGCCGGTTGCTGCGGGAGCCTTGGGCGTGATGTCCATTCTCAATGGCTTGGGACGACCGGCTTTTGGGTTTGTCTCTGATAAGATCGGTCGAATCGGAGCGACACTCTTAGCCCAAGCGGTCTTCATCGTGACGCTGCTCTTGGTTCTCCCCAACGCGCGGGATTTTGCGCTCTATACGCTGGGGATCAGTCTGATCGGCTTTGCCTATGGCGGAAGTCTATCGGTCTTGCCGGCGTTCATCGCGGACTATTACGGGACAAAGCACTTGGGCATCAATTACGGCTGGGTCTTCTCAGCGTGGGGTGCGGCGGGCGTTCTGGGGCCGATTATCGGAGCGCAGGTGCGCGCGGCCACAGGAGCCTGGGGCGGGGCTTTTATGGTGCTCGCCATCTTGAGCGCCGTTGCGGCTCTTTTGATCTTGATCGCCAAGCCGCCCCGAAGCAGAGGCTAGAAAGATCACGGCTCCCAGCCGTTGGTGTTCTGTGCATCGAGCACGTTGATCTTCTTCTCTTTGAGGTCTTTGACGATCTTGCGCCAATCGTAGGTGTCAATCTTGAGGACGACGACGGCGTGACCCGGCGTCGTGCGACACTCTTCGCAGGTGACGATGCTCAGCACATTGGCTTCGTACTCGCGAAGGACTTCCAATGCTTCAGCGAGAGCACCGGGGCGGTCTTCCAGCTCCACCGTGATCCGCGTGCCCTTTTTGTAAACTCCAAGCAGTTCTAAGAGAATCTTAAAAACATCGGATTCGGTGATGATGCCCACCAACTGATGACCCTCGACGACGGGCAGGCCGCCGACTTTGTGCTTGCGCATGAGCAGAGCCGCTCGCTCGATAGGATCGTTCGGACTGACCGTAATCAAATCTTCGGCTTTGACCATGATCTGTCCCACGGTCGTTCGCGCCAGAAGATAGTTCAGCTCCCAGATGCTGAGCGTCGTGGCATCCGACGGTCCGGCTTCTTGGATGTCGTTCTTGGTGACGATCCCCATCAGCTTGCCGCGCTTGTTCACCACGGGCAGCCGACGCACAGAGTGGCGCTTCATCATCTCTTGGGCTTCGAGAATGGGCGTCTCCGGGGGCACGGTCACCAGATCGGCAGTCATCCACATCCGCACGAACATCACTCATCGTCCTCCTATTAGATTCACGTTAGAAGCGCTTGGGTGCAGGCGGAAGATCAGAGTGCAAATAGTTCTTTATAAGGCTCGACGGCAGCCGCCAGTCTTTGGGAACTCCTCCGTGAACGATATGCGCTTGGGTGTAGACTCCTCCGGCGAAGAGCAAGCGCGCGACAAACGTCGCGCAGTTGAAGCCCAAGAGACTATACGGCACGGCTTCGCCATACCATGCCTTGCGCCCGGGTCTGGTCAAGACGGGATCGGGATGGAGCTGCGCAATATAGTCAGTGAGCGTCCGGAGAATGCGCTGAGCTTGTTCTGTGCTGATGCGAATGATCAGCTTCAGATCAGGGCTAGAGAGAAAGCGCTCACGGGTCATCCCCGGCTCACGCAAAATATCCCATTCGATGATGCTGCCCGCCTGAGTCGTGAAGAGCAATCTTAGATAGTACAAGAGTCGCTCCAGCCCTTGATAGTTTTCCGGATTGACATATTGCTTGCGATAGTGTTCTGCTGCTCCAAAGGCGTAGACTTTGATCCCCGGCGGCTCTCTCTCGAAGTCGTCCATGCCCAGAGCGACGTGCCAGAATCCGCCGATCAGATATAAATTGACGCCCGATTCTTCCCACGCCCCCATGACCCGCACAAAATAGAGATTGACCGAAGACCCCATCGTCAAGACAAACAGGGCCGTCAGCAGCAAAACCCGTTTGAGCTGGGCTCGGCGATCTGGCTGCTTCATAAGTCAGTCTTATTATACAGCATAACGAGCGAGGGTCGTCAAAAAGTTGCGCGGCTTGATGCCTCGGCACAGGAGAGAATCGGTCACCGGATGCTTCAGCATCCGGCTCAGCAGATGAAAGCCCGCTCAAGCGGGCTGTGAGCGTGCTTGAGCACGCTTCCATGCTCATCCGTTGACCGATAACTTTACGGATCGTAGGGATCGTCGCAAACGGGATAGAGCGGATGATCTTCAGGACAATAGACTATGGGCGGTTCTTCGGGTCTTTCCATCGGGTCTTCGGGATCTTCAGGCTCTTCTGTTGGCGGTGTGACGATGGCTATCTCTTCTTCTGGCGCAGGGCATGGACGCCCCAGCAACGGACACAAAAAGCTCTGGAAGCCAAATCTGAAAGACCCCTCAAAGCGATGTGTCAAGTCCAGTTCCGGGTGCGTCAAGAGCGCATAGTCTATCTGAATACCCCGTAGGCGCACCCCCACCCCGACGCTGACCTGCACCAAGAGCGGATTGACGAAAAGCCCGCCGCGCAGCGCGATCTGCTGCACGCCCGCGCGCGCCAAAGCCCCGTTGGTCAGTCTATACTCGCCCCCCAAATGGAGCGTCCCGTTCGCCTCTAAGTCGGCAGCGATAGTTGCCGTTGGCATCGGACTGAGCGATACTCCCAGACGAATCCCCATGGGGAAACTCTCGCGATGGCCGCTCCCATAGGTGACGCCCAGATTGAGCAAGTTCTCCAAGACGAGGCCGAGGCGCAGCCCGCCCAGAGCGCCGCCGTTGAGCTTATAAAAGAACGATGGCTCTAGGGAAAAACCGGCGCCGCTGCCTTCGGGCAGCGTGTTGGTAGAGAGAATTTTCAAGCGCAAGCCGACCGCGAGATTGCTCAACGCGCTCAGGCCCGCTCCCAAGGGCAAGTCGCCCAGCGAGAGGCCACCCGCTATAGTAAACCCGACTTGAGAATAGTCAAACGAGCCGTTCTGCACGGGCTGGTTATTCTCATCGCGCCAGTGAATCTGAGAGATATTCAGAAAGACCAGGCCGACGCCCAGATTTCTTCCGCCGGCGAGGGCCGATCCCGATAGTGCTCGCCCAAAGCGCGATTCGATCATCCCTTGGACGCTGGCGCGCTCCAAGAACGCCAACGCCGCGGGGTTATAGACGACCGCGTAGGCGTCGTCGGCCAGCCCCGTAAAGGCGCCGCCCATCGCCGCGGGGCGAGCGCCGCGCTCCAGCTCATAGAGCGAGAGCAGAGACTCTTGAGCCGAGACCGCGCTGGCACTGAGCCATACCAGCAGAGCTGCTAGCAGAACAGAGAACTTCTTAAAGTACTCTCGCATTGCCGCCCCCTTACCGTTGGATCGCCAAGACGTTCACCGACGAACGAAAACTCCGTCCGTCTTGGGCGATCACCGTGAGAAGATAGAAGTACGGCCCGTTGGGCAGGGGCCGCCCGTTGCTGTCTTTCAGATCATAGACGAACTCGCTCTTAGTTATATCTAAGTTCTTGCTGAAGACGAGCTCGCCCTTGAGATTGAAGATTTTGAGTAGAGCTTCTTGGGCCGGGCCGGGCAGGAGCCAACTGTAAACAAACTTGGTTCTCTCTCTGGCGGGGTTGGGGAAGTTTATAATCTCGACTTTGAGCTCCGTCGGCGGGCCGACGGTGACGGTCTTCTTAGTGAGACTGCTCTGTGCACCCTTGTCGTCGGTGACGATCAGTCTCACTTCAAACGTGCCTGCTGTCTGATAGACGTGTGTGGGATTCTGTTGGTTGGATTTGGTTCCGTCGCCGAAGTCCCACGCCCAAGCGACGACTTTGCCGTCGGGATCTGTAGACTTATCGGTGAACTGCACCGTCTGCCCCGCGGCGGGCTGGGCGGGCGTAAAGATAAAATCAGCAACGGGCGGCTTATTGATTTCTTCTTTGATCTCGAAGACCCCGTTGGTGATCTCTGCTGTCAGAAGCTTATAGTCAACGTCGCTCAGCACGTCTAGAGAGAGCGTGAGATCGCTCTTGTCGCCGGGCTTGCCTACAGCTTCGACGGCGAATTCTAATAAAGCTCCCGACGTGATCCCCTTGAGATTAGCTCCGTAGAGCGTCGCGGCGAACCGCACCAGCCCAGAAGTCTGACGATTGACCGCGATCACATTCGAGCCGCCTAAAATCTGCGGGAACTGCACGTCCGTGACGCTGAGCACTTTGGGATCGTAGCGAAATTCGCCTTGTAGACTGGCGATCCCCGGATCGGGCAGACTCCCGACGGTGACTTGGATCGTCGTCTTCGTCGCCGGGGCGACGGTCTTGCTCTCAACCGTGATCTTAGCAGTAGGGGTCTGTTGTGCCCATGCAGCTACTGTAGCTACAGCCGTGAGCCAACATAAAAATAAGAGAATTCCCATCACGGGCCTATATTGCGACGGCAACAGGCCCGGACTTATTCTGCGCTTCATGTGGCCTCCTCGTCCGACTGTTTTTCGAGGCTTTGAAAGAGATACACAGCGCTATTCTACTGAATAACATCCCCCGTTGGCAGTGATGGAGATTACGCTAGAAACGATAAGACGCGGAGAGCCAGTGAGAGCCCCCCAGATCGGGGTGGAGGAAGAGCGCATAATCTATCTGTAAGCCGGCGAAGAGCACGCCCAATCCCAAGCTGATCCCCAGTCCGGTGCGCGTCAGCAGGCCCGCGCGCACGCTGAGCGCGTTGAGCGGCCCCAAATTCGTAAGCGTATATTCTGCCCCCAGATGAAACCCGTCGGCGAGCGAAAGATCGGTGCTCAGCGTCACCAAGCCCATCAGCGATGCAGAGGCCCCTAGACGGACGCCGATGGGGAAGTTCTCGCCCGCCGGCGCGCCAAACGCCAATCCCAACAGATTCTCTAAGACCAAACCTACGCGCACGCGATCTACAGGGCCGAACTTGCCCAAAGCCCACAAGAAAGACGGATCGAGCACAAACCCGGTGCTCCCCAAAGATTGAAATTTTACCGGATCGAAGCTGGAGATCGAGACGAATTTTAATCTCAGACCCAGAGCCAGTCCCTCGGGCAGGGCGCTCAAAAATGGCAGCGATCTCATCGGGGCGCCCCAGCCCGCGACGAACGCCAGATTCGAATACCCAAAAGAGCTGATAGTCTTCCCCTGAGCATCTCTGCAGGGCTGATTGGCGCTGGTGAGACAGGGCACTTGACCGAAGTCAAAAAAAGTCAGCCCAGCGCCGAGGCTCCCGAAGCTGCCGTATGCACTGAAGTACGTAGATGCGCCGAAGTGCGTCTGATAGAGCAAGCTGGCTCGCCCGCCCGCAAGCGTGGCCAAGCCCGCGGGGTTATAGAAGAGCGCGTATTCGTCATCGGCAAGTCCAGAAAAAGCTTCGCCCATGCCGACGGCGCGCACCCCCGCACCGATGTCAAAGAGACTGACTAACGGGCGCGCATAGGTGGGCAGAGCTAAGAGAGTTATAACGATGAGCAGACCGAGTGTTCGGACAATTTTAGACATCCTCTGGCTCCTCCTTGACTAGCGCTGGACGACCAGCTTCTCAATGCGCGAGCGACCTACCGTCGCGCCGTTCTTCAGGGCGATCATCACGTAATAATACGGCCCGCTGGGGACGTTGTCTTTCTTGATATCCCAAGCGAACTGTCCCGCCGTCAGTTTGTCCTTTCTCAGGACGACCTTGCCCGCGATGTTGAAGACAATCAAGATTCCCTCGGTCGCTCCCGGCGGCAGCGAGAAGCTGAACGTGGCGCTCTCTCTGGCGGGGTTGGGGAAGACGCTGATGACCGGCTTCGTCGAAGCTCTGACGACGATCTCTTTTTCGACGGTGCCCTCAGCGCCGTCGTTGTCTTTTACGGTTAGGCTCACTTTGAACGTTCCTGACCGGGTAAATTTCTTCTTCGGGTTCTGTTCTGTGGACTTGGTGCCGTCGCCGAAGTCCCAGTCTCGGCTGACAATCTGTCCGTCGTCGGTGGATCTATCAGTAAATTGGATTTCTTCACCGACTTCTGGGCTGACGGGTGTGAAGCTGAAATCGGCCTTGGGCGGCGTGATCCCCACAGGGACTCTTTGCGAGAAGGACACGCTCTTAGCGCCCGCTCTGTCGGTGACGATAAGAGTTACTGTGTAAACTTTCTTTTGTGCGTATTTTTTGGTGGGGTTTCGCTCGGTAGACTTCGTTCCGTCGCCGAAGTCCCACTCCCAACTGATAATATCGGCAGCGCCGTCGGGATCGGTAGATTCGTCTTTGAAGGTGATCGTCTCATCAATCTTAGGGCTGGCGGGCGAGAAGCTGAACTTTGCCACCGGAGACTGGTTGACCGGCCCCGTTCCCACGGTGACTAAGCCGTTGGTGATCTTGTTGGGGATATCTCGACCGTCGCGGTCGCGCAGGGTTCTTAAAGTCAAGCGCAGATCGGATTTTGCCCCGACAGAACCGAGAACTTGAAATTCTATCTTTACTAATGGGCCGGCCTTGGGGTAGGGGGCGCGCAGTTTAATCGCAAGAAACTTGATCTCGCCGGCGTTATTATCTATGTTCGCGAAGACCTCATAGTCTTGTTGGCCGTCCACTTTGTTGGCCCGTAAGATTCTGTTGTCGAACCGGAGGGTGCCTTGGATGTCGGCAACGCCGGCCTCCGGGCCGTTATCGACGTTGATATTGATGACCGAGATCGAGTTGGGCGGTACGGTCTTGCTCTCAACGATGATATCCGAGAGGGCTTGTTGTGCGTTCGTAGAGAAGAGGCTGAGTCCGAGCAGACTGAGGGAACCCGTGAGTAGAACGAGCTGTCGCGCTAGGGATTTCATAAGTTGTCGTGGCGATTGTAGGGCGTTAGGGGAGCGAAGAGCAAGGTCGGGTGTCCTGTGGGCGTGTCCCGGCGGTCCCTAGTATAAAAAAGCAACGGCCCTCAATATCACTGAGGGCCGTGCCCATTCTCGGAAGAACTCCTGCCAACCTCCTAGGCGGGCTAGCGTCGGGCTATGAATTCACAGCTAACGTCAATGAGATACGTCCCACGCGTCCAGGGATCGGTGATCGTCACAGGCTGGTTGGTGCCCCCTGCGGGGAGTTGAATTCCGCGCGGGAAGTTATAGAACAGCACTCTGTCGTTGGTGCCACCACCACAGATGATAATCTCGGTCTGGAATCCTGGTACATCTCCAGGACGAATAATGATCGTGTCATTGCCATCACCAGCATCGATCTGATCGAGCCCTTGACCGGCGTCAATGATATCGTCGCCAGCACCACCAGTGATCTGATCATCGCCCGGACCACCTATCAAGATATCGTGGCCATCTCCGCCGTCAATCGTGTCATCTCCGGTTCCACCAGTGATGTAGTCATTATCTGCTCCACCCAAAAGCGTGTCATCTCCGGGACCGCCTTCGATTCTATCGTGGCCACCCCCGCCGTCAACCATGTCATCGCCTCGACCACCGAAGATCGTATCGTTTCCAGCGCCTCCCATGATGATATCGTTACCGTTGCCTCCAATGATTCTGTCTGCGCCATCCCCACCGTCAATCATGTCGTCGTGTTCGCCACCGTCAATAAAATCGTTGCCGCCTGCCCCGTTAAGCACATCGTCTCCAGCAAAACCTCTGATAACGTCATTTCCACCAGTTCCGGTGATGTTATCGTCCCCTGGAGTGCCGTTAAAAATATCGGCCAACACGATAAAACTCACCACTGCGATCACAGCAACCGCAGGAGCTGCCAGCCATCTAAGTTTTTTCATAGTGCCTCCTTCGGCGACTTGGCCCGCCTTATGCAAACCGGCCTACGTTTTGTCAGTTATAGAACAGCACATGATCACTTCGCAGGCCATTATACAGGAAATCTGACAGCAACGTCGGTGACGTGCGTCACCGTTAGAAAACCATCGGGACCCCGCAAGTTTGCAAGCTCGTTCATTATGAGAGATAATGCGCACGCTATGCGTAAGGTCAAGATGATCGCTCGCTGCACTCCAGAGGGATGATGGGCCCGTGGGGGAGGAGAATCAGTCTACACCCAGCTCGATTGTACAGCCTTCTCCAGAAGAGCACAAGACCGCAAAACTCACCGGGGGCCCCGCACTCGCGAGACCCCCGGACTCAATTTGCTCTTTGTATCCGAACCTAAAGGGATAATCTGATCAGACTACCCTGCTGCTACCGCCGCAC
>JAJHSH010000015.1 GCA_022683945.1 Candidatus Acetothermia bacterium
CTGTTACCCCACCCGTTCCCTCCCCGTATACGGGGAGGGCAGGGAGGGGGGTGAGGGCCGTATAAAAGCGCCAGCCGATCTCCGTGAGCACGGTCTCGCCGGGCACGGTGAGAGCATATTCGAAGGGCGCAGATGGAACACTACGCTTCTTTGTGATGATCAATCTGTGATGACGACGCGCGATTCGCAATCCTCCGGGCAGTTGTTGCTCTCCCGTGCCGCCGCGCTCCAACCAAGCGAGCACGTTCTCTATATGCGTTGATTCTATGTCTTTCAAATCTTTCACGCGCTCGATGGCTCGGCGCAAGATCAACGGGTGTAAAAATTCAGGGCGCTTTAGAAGATCTTTCAGATTGAGTGTGATCTCCCCACGCTCTGCGTCAACGATAAGAGCAAGCAACTCAAACTCCGCAATCCCTTGCAAGTAGCTTGAGGCTTGCGCCAGCAACCGTGAAGTACGTCCTAGCGTCTCTAAGAGATTGGGGTTATAGTCGCGCGCCAAGAGCGGGAGAAGTTCATGACGGACGCGATTGCGCAAGATACTTCTGTCTTGGTTGCTGGGGTCTTCGCGCCAGACTAAGCGGCGCTCGCGAGCGAATAGCTTGATCTCTTCGCGCGTGCATTCGATCAAGGGGCGCACATAAGAGACTGTACTTGATATGGGCCGTACTGGAGGGATGCCCCTGAGTCCGTCAAGTCCTGAGCCGCGCAGCAGTCGCATGAATAGCGTCTCGGCTTGATCGTTTAAGTTATGTCCAAGGGCGATCTTCTTGAATTTTTGGGATTGGGCTGTCTGCTTCAAGAACCTAGAGCGCAGCGCGCGGGCAGCCGTTTCCAGCGAGAGCTTCTGCGCCTGCGCGTAAGCGGGCACATCGGTGCGTTCGGTGTAATAAGATAATTCTAGAGATTCGGCCAGCTCTTGCACGAATTCTGCGTCACGAGCCGAATCTGCTCGAATAGCGTGATCGAAGTGCGCCACGCCCAAAGAGAGTTTATAATCTTTCAGCTCCGTGAGTGTCTTTAACAGAACAACAGAGTCAACGCCGCCGGAGACGGCGACCAGCACGCGGTCGCCGCGTTGGAGCATCCGATAGCGTTCAATAGTTTGTTGCACGCGGTCGAGCATGGCACTTTGATTTTGGCACAGAGAGAGAGGGAGCGCAAGTGGGTGGTTACGCCATCCCCCTCTCCCGTCTTTCACCGACGGGAGAGGGGGCAGGGGTGAGGGCCTAAACCCGCTCTACCCGCGCAGCGCACGCCTTGACCTCGGTAATCCCACAGACGGGATCAATCGCGTCGTTGGTGAGAAGATTGGTCGGACTCTCGGAGTAGTGCATGGGCATCCAGATCACCCCCGGCGCGATCTCCGTGACCTTGGCTTTCACCATCAGTTCACCGCGCCGCGTGACGACCTTCACACGATTCCCTTCGGCAACGCCCAAGCGCTCTGCGTCGCTCTTGCTGATCTGTACGTGATTTTCAGGCTCGGCCTTTCCCGATTTCGTGCGGCGCGACATCGTCCCAGCGTTGTACTGCATAAAGCTGCGCCCCGTCGTCAGTACAAACGGGTACTGCGCATCCGGCTCTTCAGCCGGCGGCTCGTAGCGCACACCCATCAGTTTCCCTCTGCCGCGACTGAATTGCCCCACGTGCAGCGTCGGCGTCCCCGGATGGTCTTCGCTGGGGCAGGGCCACTGTAAGCCGTTATGCTCCGCCAATCGCTTATAGGTCATGCCGGCATAGATGGGCACGAGCTTTCTGATCTCCTCAAAGATCTCTTCAGAACTGTTATAGCGCATTGGATAGCCTAAGCGTTGCGCCAACTCGCAGAGAATCACCCAGTCGGGTTTGCTCTGCCCAACGGGGTCTATCGTTCTACGCACCAACTGAACCCGACGCTCACTATTGACGAACGTCCCGTCCTTTTCGGCGAAGCTCGCCGCAGGCAGCACGACGTGAGCGTACTCAGCCGTCTTGGTCATGAAGATATCCTGCACAATCAAGAGATCTAACGATCGGAGCGCCCGCTCCACTTTTTTCATATTCCCTTCGGTGAGCGCCACGTCCTCGCCGATGCAGTACAGCCCTTTCAGTTCGCCCTTGAGGGCGCGATCCCACATCAACGAGCAGAAGACCAACTTATCGGCAGTGGGAATGGGGAGCTTCACGCCCCAAGCGCTCTCGAACTTCTGGACGGCTTCAGCGTCGGTCCACTTTTGATAGCCGGGCAGGCTCTCGGGGCGCACCATATCGGTCGCGCCTTGCACGTCGTTCTGGCCGCGCAGGGCGTTCAAGCCCCCGCTCTTCATTCCCATATTCCCCGTGATCATCGCCAAGTTCGCCAGAGCCATCACATTTCCCACGCCGTTACGATGTTCCGTTACGCCGATCCCGTAGGCGATGCTGGCGGGCTTGGCACTGGCGTACAGTTCTGCAGCTTCTTTGATCTGTTGCGCCGAGACGCCACAGATCGCTTCGACTTTCTCTGGGGCATAGTTACAGACGGTCTCGCGGAATCGCTCGAAATTCTCGCAGCGTTCAGCGACAAATTTTTCGTCGTGCAGGTTGTTCGCGATGAGGTGATGCGCCATCGCGTTGAAGATGGCCACTTCCGTCCCCGGACGCAGGGGCAGATGGAGTACGGGAATACCTATGCGCTCGGCTTCTTTGACCACTTCGGTCTTGCGCGGGTCTATGACGATCAGTTTGGTCCCGTTGCGCAGTGCCGGCTTCATCCAGACCGACCAGATGATGGGATGGGAGCCGGCGGGGTTGGCCCCGATGACCATTAAGACTTTGGGACCCGGCTCAAGAAACTCTGAAATAGAATTCGACATCGCGCCTGTGCCCATGACCGTTCCCAGTCCGGTCACGGTGGCCGAGTGGCAGATGCGCTGGCACTGGTCTACGTTATTGGTGCGCAAGACGGCGCGCGCGAATTTCTGGGCGATATAGTTCTCTTCTACGGTGGAGCGCGTCGAACTGATCAGAGCGAGGCTGTCATACCCATGAGCCTCTTGTAAGCGCCGGATCTCGCGAACGATATAGTCATAGGCTTCGTCCCAGCCGACCTCGACGAGTCGCCCGTTTTTGCGCAAGAGTGGGCTTTGGAGTCTATCGGGGTGCTGGACAAACTCGTGCGCTGTTGCCCCTTTGGGGCAGAGTGTACCCTTGCTGACGGGATGGTCTTTGTCGGGTTTTGTGCCAAGAAGTTTCCCATTCTCTGCTTGTAAAATTAAGCCGCAACCGACGCCACAATAGGGACAGATCGTCTTGACCTCACGCATAGAGACTCAACCCTCCTAGCCAGTGACTAATAATAACAGTTCTTGTTTAGAAAGACAAGACTAAGCAAGACTAAGATGGAAGCAGAGCATCGGTTAAGTGAAACGCTTGTTGTAGCGAGCTACTAGACAATCAATCCCACGTCTCTTCGATGCGCACGATCTCCTCTCGCGCAGCGACGACTTTTTTCTGCAGCCACTCCAAGAGCACATCTAGTTCGGCCCAGCGCTGTAAGAAGTGCTCACTCCCGGAGACTTGCTCCTGCAGATCGGCCACGGCTTCGACGTACTTCTCATTGAGCAGCGCGATCTCGTAGGCGAGCGCCTCTAACTCCGGGGAGAGCCATTCTGGTTCTTTAGCGTTAGGAGAGCTGCTCATCGGTTTCGCCTCTCGGTCAGCTCGCCTAAGCGCTCGACATAACGAGCCAACACGCCAAATGTCCGTTCCACAGGCTCCGGCGAGCTGAGATCAACCCCGGCTAGTTTGAGCACTTCTAAGGGGAAGAGCGAGCCGCCAGCTTTCAAAAACTCCAAATATTTCTGAGCGGCCCCCGGCTTGCCCGTTAAAACGCCTTCCGCCAGCGCATGCGCCCCGGAGATCCCCGTCGCGTACTGATAGACATAAAAATTAGAGTAGAGATGCGTTGCGAACTGAGCCCAAGTAATTCCCACGCGCTCCACGTCCATCTCGACGTCATCTCCGTAGCCCTCACTGAAGAGTTGGGCCATCAGTTTGATCAGAATCTCTGCTGTCAACGCTTCGCCGCGCTCAACTCGTTGATGGATCTCCAGCTCGAAGCGCGCCAGCGTGGGCATAATGAAAAAGTAGCGATGAAAGTTGGCCATCGCCTCTTCGATAATATTGATCTGCATATCAGGGTCCGATTCTCTCTTCAGAAGATGCTCGCGCACCAGCGCCTGGTTGAAGTTCGAGGCGACCTCGGCGACAAAGAGCCCATAGCGCGCATAGACAAAGGGCTGCGTCTTCCATGTATAATACGAGTGCATCGAGTGGCCCAACTCGTGTGCCAGGGTGCTCAACCCGTAGATGTCGTCGTTGTAGCTCATCATGATAAACGGGTGCGTGCCGGGAGAGCCACTGGAAAAAGCTCCCATGCGCTTGCCCTTGTTGGGATAGACGTCGACCCAACGCTCATCGAGCAGACCCTTGCGCATCGTCTTCACGTAATCTTCGCCCAAGGGACGCATCCCTTCGCAGATCCAATCTACTGTTTGGGTATAGGGGATTTTGAACTGTTTTTGAGTGAGCGAGGCGCGCGTGTCGTAGACGTAGAGTTTGTCATAGCCCAAAGCGCGTTTGCGCATCTTCCAGTAGCGGTGCCAGGTGGGGATGTGCTTTCTATAAGTCGCAATGAGGCTGTGAAAGACTTCTATGGGGATAAAGTTGCTGGTGAGCGCGGCCTCCAGCGCCGACGCATAGCGACGCGCCCGCGCCATAAAGACGTTCTGTTTGACTCCCGCAGCGATGCAGTTCGCCATGGTGTTCTTGAAACTCAGATAGGCATCGCCATAGTTCTCCCAGGCGGTGCGGCGGACTTCGCGGTCGGCGTGGCTCAGCAGAGATCCGATGGTCCCTTGGCTGATCTCGAACTCCTCGCGTTGGGAGCTTCGTGCGGGCTTGAAGACCAACTCGGCATCGGAGAGCACGCCATGCGTCGCAGCCGCCGTGCGGAAGGGATCACTGAGCTGCTTGAGCAGTTCCTCGACTTCGGCAGAGCGAATGTGTTTTTGTCGTCGCTCCAGCTCATCGAAATAGTGTTGATAGATAGTTAAGTGAGGGTCTTCTTTAGCCCAGCGGCGCAGCTTCTCTAAGCCGACAGAGAGCATCTCAGGTTCGGCAAAGGCCATCGCCGCTGCTGTTTTCGCGAGAAGTCCTCGGGCACGGTCATATTTTGCCGCTGCAGCTTGATCGGTGGTGTCCACGTGATGAAACATAGAAGCATAAACAAAAATCTTGCCCACGCTGCGAAAGATTTTTTCTACCGTCTCGAACCACTGTCGCAGCGCCTGCGGGCCTTCTCCCAAGCGCCCTTTGAACTTCTCCAGAGCAGGCAACTGCTCGCTGACTCTCTTGATTTCAGTCTCCCAAGCCTCATCGGACGGAAAGACGCTCTGCGTGTCCCAGATATACTGGGCAGGGATCTCTTTGCGCAACGGAACTTTCTGGGTCATGGGTGCCCCCGTGTTGATGATAAGAGTGTTAGACGATACTATAACCGATGGAGACGGGATTGGCAAGCAAGATGGATTGATAGGGATAAGGGCGAACGACCTCCAAGCCCAATTGCAAAGCCAGAAGCACATTGCGAGCAGGAGCTGGAAAAGCTCCGGTCCGATGGCAAGAAAGAAAGAATGTAGGCTGATGCACATCATGGCGCTTTCTCGAAGGCTCGCTTAAAATTATGCAAGGAGTGAAAGCACCATGGGCCAATATGAAGAAGCCTTTCGAGAATCTCTAGAAAATCCCGATCTCTTCTGGGGCAAAGCCGCCGAAGAGATCTTCTGGGACAAACACTGGGAGTCCGTTCTGGATGCGTCGAATCCCCCGTTTTATAGATGGTTCACCGGTGGCGTGCTCAATACGTGTTATAATGCTGTTGACCGTCACGTCAACGGAGGCAGAGCCGATCAGATCGCCCTCATATACGATAGCCCTGTAACCAATACTATTCAGAAATTTACGTATGCCCAGCTTCAGACCCGTGTAGCGAGGATCGCAGGTTTCTTGAGAGAGCTAGGCGTCGCTCAAGGGGACACTGTTGTTATCTATATGCCCATGATCCCAGAGGCCCTGATGGCCATGCTCGCTTGTGCTCGTATCGGCGCTGTCCACTCTGTCGTCTTCGGCGGGTTTGCCCCACGAGAGCTTGCGATTCGCATAGATGACGCCAAGCCCAAGGCCGTGCTCTCGGCCTCGTGCGGGATCGAGGGCAAAAAGATCATTCCGTACAAGCCCCTGCTCGACGAAGCAATCGCTCTGGCAGCGCACAAGCCGACGAAATGCATCATATATCAAAGACCCCAAGTACACGCTGATCTCATTGAAGAGCAAGATCTTGATTGGCTCTCCCTTGAGCAAAGAGCTCACCCAGCCGACTGCGTCCCTGTGGCAGCAACTGCCCCTCTGTATATCCTGTACACTTCTGGCACGACGGGCAAGCCCAAAGGCGTCGTGCGCGACAACGGCGGCCATGCTGTCGCTCTGCACTGGACGATGAAGCACATTTATGGGGTCAAGCCTGGCGATCTCTTCTGGGCAGCTTCAGATGTCGGCTGGGTGGTCGGACACTCGTATATTGTCTATGGCCCATTATTGCTGGGAGCGACGACAGTGATGTACGAGGGCAAGCCCGTGGGCACGCCCGATCCCGGAGCCTTCTGGCGCGTCATATCCCAGCACGAAGTCAACGTGTTGTTCACGGCTCCGACGGCGTTCCGGGCTATCAAAAAAGAAGATCCGAACGGCAATCATCTGAAAAGATATGATCTGTCTCATTTTCAGGCGCTCTTTCTGGCCGGTGAGCGGACGGACCCCGATACGTACTACTGGGCTTCAGGGCTTCTGGAAAAACCCGTGATAGACCATTGGTGGCAGACGGAGACGGGCTGGGCCATTGCCGGAAATTTTTGCGGACTGGAGTTTTTGCCCATCAAGCCCGGTTCGGCCACCAAGCCCATGCCCGGCTATGATGTCAGAATACTCGATCCCAGTAGCGGGAGAGAGCTGGAGCGTGGGCAGAGCGGCGTGATCGTCGTGAAGCTCCCACTCCCTCCGGGAACGTTCAGCACTCTGTGGCAAAGGGACGACGACTTCAAGACAACATACTTTGACCTGTTTTCGGGGTATTATTTCACCGGAGACGGCGGGTACATAGACGAAGACGGATATATCTTCGTGATGGGGCGGGTGGACGATATTATCAACGTTGCAGGCCACCGGCTCTCTACGGGAGAAATGGAGGAGATCGTGGCCCAGCACCCTGACGTGGCCGAGTGCGCTGTGATCGGGGTGGCCGACAGCCTCAAGGGAGAGGTCCCGCTGGGGTTTATCGTGCTTAAAGCGGGAGTCAATAGGGATCACAGAGAGATCATCTCTGAAGTCCTGCAGATGGTTAGAAAAGAGATCGGCGCGATTGCGTCCTTGAAGAACGTTGTCGTAGTAAATCGGCTGCCCAAGACCCGCAGCGGCAAGATTTTGCGCAGCACGATGCGCCAGATTGCCGATGGTCAAGAGTACAAGGTGCCGTCCACGATAGATGATCCCGTGATTCTTCAGGAGATCGAGAGCGCGATCAAAGCGACCGAGAGGATGTGATAGCGTGCTTGAGCACGCTTGCATCTGATAAGCCGGTGGATTCATCCACCGGCGCAAAGGCCACAGCTCCATGCGAACGATACTATAACCGATGGAGACGGGGTTGGCAAGAAGAGACCGTAGGGGCGAACGGCGGTTCGTCGCTGTTTGGCGCATGGAGAAGTTGCCCTAGAGCCAAGGGGTCAATCAGAAGCCTGCACCCCAAAAACCCGATAAATTTCTGCTCTTTGAAGCTGTTCAGATATTTACTGACGGCTTCACGGCTCAGGCCGACCATCTCGCCCAGCTCGGATTGAGTCAGTTCCAGATCGAGCAGAAGCTTGCTCTCGGGCTGTGGGGTGCCGTGCTCTTGCGCTAAGCGCAGCAACAGCCGCGCCAGCCGCTCGCCCGCATTGAGATGGCGCGCTTCCAGCAATAACTCTTCGGCGTGACGCAGACGTTTCAGCACCCGTTCCCAGAGCCGTTGCCTGACGGAAGATATCTCTAAAAAGAGTTGCATATCGGCCCGCCCCATGAAGAGCACTTTAGCCGGACTCAGCGTTTGCGCTGAGACGGTGTACTCGCTGTCGGGGATCAGCGCTTCCGTTCCCAAGACCCCCGCAGGCCCGGCGATCTCCAAAATGCGCCGCTGTCCAGAGAGCGAGCGCTTGAAGAGCATCACCTGTCCCTGATAGATAATATAGAGTCCAAAAGCCGGTTCACCTTGGTGAAAGATCGTATCGCGCTCGGAGTAGCGCACCCAGCGGGCGCGGCCTTCTAACATATCTTCACCGACTTCGGCGAAGATACACTGATCGCGCGCCCGACAGCAGCGACAGATTTTGGACGATCTCATCGCGAATATTCTGACTGCTGTCGGCGCTCTTGTTAATGACGACCGTCAGAAAAGAGCCTGATTTACAGCAAGTAGGGGCAAGATCACCTCGCCCCTAACAAGTGTTCTTGTGTTCTTGAGCTCTACCGTCCGGTCTTCTTCTTGATCTCGGCCTCCAGGAAGTTCACACCGTCAATGGCCGTCTGGATGGCCTCCAAGAGCGAGGCTTTCGCTTGATCGGGATTGTGGAAGCCGTCGCTATTTTCGGCTGTCCACCACTCCCACTTGGTGTGGGCCTTGGTGTGGAACTTTCTCGCTTCGGCGAGCGCTGCTTCAGCTACGCCTACATCCAGCGCACGCTGATAGGTCTTGACAAATTCTGCCAGCCAGAACTCGGCCTTGCGCATCTTCCCGCGCACGTAGTTTTGTACAGCTTCGATTTGATAGTGGGCTTCTTTCTCCGTCCAATAGGAGTGACAAGCCAAGCATGTCTCTTTGGTCATATATTTGGCGCTCTTCTGTCCGTGCCAAGTATATTTCTTGCCGGCTTTCTCTGTCTTAGGCATGTGACAGTCTTTGCATTCGACGCCGGCGCGCTCGTGCTTGCTTCCCCACCAGACTTCGACTTCGGGGTGCTGAATCTTGGAGAGCAGTGCGCCCGTCACTTCATTTCGGAAGTCGCGATAGCCCTGCTTCTCCACCCAAGCGTCGTAGTCGAAGACGTTGCGCCACTGGAATTCGTTGGTGCGACGATCGGCCATGCCGATGATACCGCCCGTCTTGAGATCAACGACCGGATTGCAGTTATACTCGACGTGGCACTGCGCGCACATCAATGAAGAATCGGGCTTATTGAGAATGCCGACGGTGCGATAGTTGCGGAAGGTTACCTTCTTGATAGTGATATTCTTGCTCTTCTCTTTGTCATAGGGATAGGTGCCCTCGCCGCGATCCACGACGGCCTCGATGAGCGCGTCGCGGATCACCCTGGGTTGCGTGGAGTGGGGATCGTGGCAGGAGAAACACGCGAAGGCATGGCGCATCGCGCGTGCCACTTCTACAACCTTAGAGGTTCTATCCCACTTGGCTTTGGGGTTCTTGTCGCCCATATAGGCCCAGTCAAGAACCCAGTCGCTCGTCTTGCAGGTCATGCAGACGGGGTTCGCAGCGGTCGCAGCAGTTCGCGGCGTGTAGGGTGGGAAGAGCTTCTGATCACTAGTACCTGGTTCTAGGTCTTTTAAGACCTCCCACGCCGATTTTTCGGCGGCTTTGCCGTCGTTGATGAGCTTCCAGTCTTTGAGTTGGAATCTGCCGCCGTAAGCACGATCTACTAAGAGATGGTCCACTAAGGCGAAGATATGGCTGCGCGGCTCGGCGTGCTCGCGGGTGAAGCCGTGGGGTCGCATGATGCTATCAAAGAGGGGCGACCGGCTGATCGTCGTGGCCTTCTCCACCTTGGCTTTCGATTCCAGATTCACAGCTACAAACGATTCGTACTGATCTTTGTGGCACTGGCCGCAGGTGGCGTGATCCATCTTTGTCACGGGTTTTTTGGTGACGTCGCGGGCGTGTTCGAGCGCCCCGGTGTGACAGGTCGCGCAGTTGACGCCCTCGTGTTTGAAGCCGACCTTCATCTCGCGGATCTCTTTATGACAGGCATAGCAGAGCGCCTCATCAACGGGTTGCGCCTGCGCGCCGGGCAGTGAACCGTTAGAGAGAACGAGCGAGCCCAGCAGTACCACGGAGATCATTCCCAAAGCTATCCAACTCGGTTTTTTGCGCATCGTCTTCTCCTCCTCGTTCACAGAGTATATTGCGCACGCAAGGTCTTGTCTGTGAACCCATGCACATCTTCAGATGATTCTTGTCAAGGCAAAAAACCGAGGGCCCGGTGCAACAGACCGGGCCCTCTCCGTTTGACGTACCGCAGATTTTCTACTCTTTATCGATGGGATAGCCGGCATCCGTCCAAGCCTTGATTCCGCTATCCATGCCGTAGACGTTCTCATAGCCCAACTGGTTGAGGAAACCCAGCACAATCGCGCTGCGCCAGCCTGCAGCACAGTATTGAACGATGATCGTCTTCTTATCGGCGGGGAGCCTAGCCAAATTGGCCGGCAATGTAGGCAAGGGGATAGTCACCGATCCCTTGATGAAGCCGACGTCCTTACGCTCTGAGAGCTCACGCACGTCGAGCAAGAAGATCGGAACGTTCTTGTCTATGAAGTTCTCCTTGATGAACTTCGCGGATGTGCGGGCCCACTTGGGCGAGAAACCGCTCAAGTTTTTGAAGGTCTCCGTCCAGAGCAGGACAAGCTGTTCTTGCGTCGGCTTCGCAGGTTGAGCCACTGTCGGCCCCAAGGCCACGGCGGCAAACAACACGACGAGCAGCAACGCTAGTACTTTGATGCGCATTTTCTTTCACCTCCTCTCTGTTTTAGGTTTTATGGCACTTTGGGAAAGACGACTTTCTGGTTCGCTTTAGCACCGTTGGGGTCAAGGTCTTTCTCTAACAAGAAGAGCGCTTCGTTGCCGTGACAGGCGTTGCACTGCCGATTCTGCGAGGTCACTCTTTGGATGTTGTGCGGTGCCGCCGTCTTCCAGTTGGGATAGTCGTCAAAATGGGGCAGGAGATTCTCTCCAAAATAGTCAAATGTGTTGCGCGCTACGGGGTTGTGGCGCACGGGGACTATCTCATAGGGATACCCCGGCACGGTGTTCTTGCCGATCTTGAAGAGCGCGACCTTGCGCTCCGGGACGCGATAGTAATTGTTCTCTTTGTCGAAGCCGCTGTGACAGTTGAAACAGTTATAATAGCCCTGAGCGTGGGTCACGCGATCGGCTTCGTCTTTAACAAAGAGCGTCGCGGCGTGACAGACCTGGCAGCTCACTTGCTGATGTTTGGGAATATTATGAGCGGGCGTGCTCTCGTTGGGCAGGGCTTGGTGACAATCGGTGCATCTGGGAAGACCGGCGACCTCCCAACGGGTCTGGTAGATCACCCCATCGCCGTGCAGCTCTCTATGGCAATCTGCACAGTGCATCCCCTTCTGGAAGTGGACGTCGGGAGGGATCTCTTCTTCTTTGACCCTGCCCAGATACTCCGCGCCGGCGCGTGAGCTGTGGCAAGCAGCGCACGTCTCTTCCATAGGTGGTTCTTTAAAGAATCTATGCCCGTCGATCAGTCCGCCGCCGACGGCTTGGGGAATCGTGATGTGGCAATCGGCGCAGCCGGCGTGACACTTGGCGCAGTCGTTCTGGCGCATGACTGAAAGTTTGTCGAAGTTCTCTTGTCCGGCGCGTCGCTTGAGCCACAGATCCTGCCCGGCGAGTGTCATGTGGAGGCTCGTCTTCTGGAGCTCGACCGTCTCGCGATGACAATCCGTGCAGCTTTCGGCAGCCCTTTTCATTCCTTGATGGGCGATCTCTGCTTCTTGGGCTTGCGGGTCGCCCCCGTGACAATCCGTGCAGGGGCGCGCACCATGCAGACTCTTGAGAAAATCCGGATGCACGAAATAATTCAAGAAGAGCGGGCGCTCGGGGGCCGCGCCACAACCGCCTAAGTCGGGCGCTTGCTCTCTCGTGCGGACAAGCGACATCAGTTTGCCTGCGTCGGTGTGACAGGTGATGCAGTTATCTGTAGGTGGTTGTGCGATTGGAGGAACAGGCGGCATCAGCGCTCTTTTCACCCACACTAGCCCCAAAAAAAGCAGAGCCAAGAAGATTAAGACCAAGACTAATAGATTGCGCATCTTAGATCCTCTCCTTCAGGTGATTGGCGTAGGCCGACAAGCCAAGTCTTTTTAATCTCTCTTGTAGGGCCTGGCGCACGACCTCACAGGCTTCAGCAATCTGAGGAGTCGTGAGCCGATAATAGCTGTATTTCCCCTCGTGACGAGCTTCGACGATGCCGGCGGCGTGCAGCGCTCGTAAGTGTTGCGAGAGATTGGCATAGGGGAGTTCCAACTGTTGCGCCAGCTCGCCGACATAGCGCTCCCTAGATCGCAACGCATAGACGATCTGCAAGCGCTTGGGATGGGCCAGCACTTTGCAGATCTCGGCTTGTAGTATCGTCATCTCATCTTCTTCTTTTGCTTCTTTATTGTTCATAAGTTCGCTCTTTTTCACGTTCGTTAAAACTTGCGAACGTCATCGGTTAAAGTTTAAGAGAGTGTTAGAGTCTCTAGCAATGATCTGAGACAAAAGAGCTTCAGTTTCTAGCAGCCTTAAAAGATGTGCCAAGGCAGTCCAAGAGGTGACGGATGTCAGGGCATGAGCTGAGAGCGAATTTCAGCAGAATCTGCTCAATCTGTTACCCAAATCTTCTGTCAGCGCTATAGAATTTCAGAAGAGTTTTTCGCTCAGGCAAGTCGTGGCGGGTTGGGCTTGTTCTTCCAGCGTTTGGGGATCTTTGATGACGATCTTATGCCTTTCATAGACCAGCAAACCGCGGTCACGTAAGCGACTCAGCTCATGGATCACCGTGTCCAAGTGAGCCCCAAGAAGATCGGCCAGATCCTGACGGCTGAGATCTATCTCCAAGCGCACGCCCTTTTCTGTAGCAACGCCAAAGCGCTGCATCAGCACGAAGAGCAAACGCAAAAGATTCTGCTCCAAAGACTCATAGGCAAGCTCGACGAGCTTGCACTCAAAGACCTTCACTTGGCGGGTCAGCCATGCAATAAAATACTTCAGCAAGAAGGGATGGCTCTCTACGGTCTTCCAGAAGCTCGCGCGCTCCCAGAAGAGCACCTCCGCGTCGCTGAGGGCGCGGGCAAAGCCGGGGCAGGGACAGACTTCGGGAGCAAAGAGCGCCTCTTCACCAAAAGTATCGCCCGGTCCCAAGATCTTCAAGATCCGCCGCCTCTTCCGCCGGCCGCTGTATTTCCCGTAAACGATCTGCCCCTGCAAAATTAGATAGAGACTGGCAGCGGGGCCGCCCTCCTGAAAGATGAGATCGCCACTGCGATAGAGCACCGGACGCAAGCTCTGGCTCAGCTCTAGGAGTCTGGCCTCGTCCAGGTCTTTCAGAAGCTCAAAGCTCTTGAGTTGACTGATATTTACAGTCTTCATCGTTGTCACCGATAGTATAGATGGGTTAGGCCATCTGAGGCTATGATCTAAGTCAACTTTTCATTTGCGGAGCGTCATGGTCGCAGATGTCCAGGAGCGTTAGAATCGGCGCGTCAATATCTCTATAAAAGGAGGTGAACCTCAGTGCGAAAGACTCTGACACTTGTGCTCAGTGTGGCTCTCGTGGTCGTTGCCATAGGGGCAGGCTTGGTGGCGCTGCAAGTGCCCGTGCCCAAGGAGATTCCCGGCGTCAACTTCAAAGACCCTTGGCCCAAGGGCTGCGTCGATTGTCACACGAGCACCGACCCGAAGAGCAAGCTGGCGAGGATCACAGTCCAACTGGACAACTGGAACAAGAACCCGGCTCCCGATTACGTGATCGCGGCGGCCAAGGGCGCGGTCGTCGCTCAGGGTGGCAATCCGGCCAAAGTCACCGGGAAGCATCCCACACCCGGAGCGATGTACAGGGGCAAGGACATCCCCGGCGATCCCGCCAAGAAGACCGAGTGCTTCATGTGCCACAACCCCGGCAACAAAGACATCCCCCAACTGGACACGATGCTCTATCTGCTGAAATACGGGGATTTCCAGGGCGGGAAGTTCGTCACACCGGCAACGAAGAACGAGTTCGTGACCAAGTATGGCGGCTGGTGTACGACCTGTCACGCGCTTGAAGTAAAGGACGGTGCTCTCACCAGTAAGATACTGTTGAAGCAGGGAAAGGAACCGTAGTACTTTCTACCCTCACCCCACCCCTCTCCCTTCAAGGGAGAGGGGGCGGGGGTGAGAGTGGCGCAAAATCTATGAAAGATCCAGAGAGCGTTGCGACCTCGGACCGTCGCAGATTCTTGGGCAGATTGCTGGGCGGAGCACTTGGTTTGGGGCTCTTGGGAATGCTGAGCGCTGTGGTCGCTTATATCTTTCCGCCCCATCGGCGCTTTGCAACCCCTGTGCGTCGGCGTCAGCGCGTTGCGCAACTGAGAGAAATTCCTCCGGGCAAGGGCAAACAGGTGCTCTTCGGCGGCGAGCCCGTCTGGGTGCTCCATCTGCGCGAAGGGCTGATCGCGCTCTCGGCTATTTGTACTCACCAAGGGTGTATTGTCAATTGGGACGAACAACGGGGGACTTTCACTTGTCCCTGTCATGGCGGACGATTCGACGCGCACGGAAATGTGCTCGCGGGTCTGCCGACCCGCCCGCTGCCCCAACTGCGCGCCGAGGTCATCCAAGAGGAGATCTATCTGGCGCGACGGGAGGACGGGTAAAGAACCCCGCAGCAAGCTGCGGGGCATTAACGACAAAACGGCTCAGAGCTTAAGATGGAGTTGATCCTGATGCTGCAGCTTGATGTACCGACGAATCACAGCCGCTGTGACTTGATCCCCGACCGAGCGCACGAA
>JAJHSH010000031.1 GCA_022683945.1 Candidatus Acetothermia bacterium
ACGACTTTTCCGCCTGTGCGCGCCTTCCAGTCTTTGGCATACTCGTGTCGCTGTTCGTACCATGTGCGAAACTGCTCGAACATCGCTATCGCTCCCTCCATTGGGGCTTGCGCTTTTCTAAGAAGGCTTGCAAGCCTTCTTGGGCGTCTTCGAGGTTCATCAGTTCATCCAAATAGAGTCTTTCGATCTCGGCCAGCGCCTCTTCCCACTCCCAGCGCTCTTTGAACCCGCAGAGCGTCGCGCGCTTCGATAGTTTGAGTACCGGGCCGCTCAGACTCGTCAGTTTCTCTATGAACGCCTTGGCCTCAGGGTCAAGCTGTTCAGCGGAGGCAACTCTGTTTACCAACCCCAAGCGTTGAGCTTCTTGAGCGCTGATCGCTTCTCCGGTGAGAATCAGCTCCATTGCCTTGGGCCAAGGGAGCAGTCGGGGCAGCAAGAGACAGGCGATCGGCGGGAAGACGCCGACTTTGATTTCAGGCTGACCGAACTGCGCGTTCTCAGAAGCGATGACGAAATCACAGGCCGTCGCTAACTCCATCCCACCGCCTAAGGCTGCCCCCTGCACCACGCAGACCGTCGGCTGCGGCAACGCCCAGAGTTGCGCAAAGACCTCATGCACGGCGGCGATCATCTCGCGGACTTTCTCGGCGGTGTGGTCTTTGATGTCCACGCCCGCGGAGAAGACTTTGCCTTCGGCGGCAAGCACAACGATCTTAGCAGGGTCTTCGCGCAATCTCTCCAGTGCTTGGCTCAGCTCGCGCAGATCTGCAATACCCAAAACGTTGAGCGGCGGACGGTGGAGGATCACCCTAGCGAGCGCTTGATCACGCGCGATCTTCAGAGTTTTCATAACTTAAAGAGAGCGATGGCGTTCTCGCGCAAGAGCTTGCGCTTGGCTTCTTCTTTCAGCCCCAGCTCGTCAATCTGCTTGAGTGACTCTCTCCAAGGCAGTCCGTTCGTCCCCCAGATGCAACGATCTTGCCCTAAACGGTTATTAATAAACTGAATGATCTCGGGTTTTAAGTACTTGGGCAACCAAGCATCTACACCGAAGTAGACGTTCTCCCACTTGTAGCAGACAGAGATAAGCTCTTCGACCCACGGCCAGCCCGTGTGCGCCCCGATGACTTTGAGATCGGGAAAGTCACAAGCGATTCTATCTAAATAGATGGGGCGCCCGCAGTCGCTGGGCATAGACTCTAAGACGTGCCCGACTTGCATCGAGACGGGGATATCTAATTCGACGCACTTGGCGTAGAGCGGGTACATCTTGCTGTCATTTAGAGGGATGTCGAACCCGTAGATGTGCACATAGACGCCCTTGAAACCGTGTTCTTTGACAGCGATCTCGATCTCTCTGAGTGACTCTTTGATGCGAAAGGGGTTATATCCCGCCAGCCCGACAAAGCGCTCCGGGTATTTTTCGGTGTACTGGAGCACGTCTTCTAACTGCGTGTCCATGTACATCCATTTGTTCCAATAGGACCACATCTTGCACTGGGTAATAAAGACTTTCTCGACGTTTGCTTCGTCCATGAGCGCCAGCATCTTTTCGATGGACTCATAGCGCGGCAGCCCGCCGATGGCGCGCTCCATGCGACAGATGAGCTCCCCTTCTTTGGCCTTGTCCCACTTCTGCATGAACTCCTGTGTAGCAACGTAATACATGAAATCAATCGCCTTGATCTCCATGAGGGCCTCCTTTACAGATATTAAGATCGGTTGCTGTTGCTCTACCTCCGTTCGTGCTACGGTCACCCTTGCAGCTCATCTCCAACGGGAGCATGGGCATCAGATCAAAGCCCAGGCTGCGAAAGTACGAGATCAATTCACCGTTGTGCCAGTCCACTAGTGTTCTGACGCGCTCGACCCCACGACGACGAAACTCTTCTAACAGCGCTTCGCCGAGGCCTCGCCCGATCCCACGATGACGAAAATCTGTCGCCACTCCCAAGGCCTTGATCCAGCCCGTCCGTGCGCCACCGCCGAACTCCCATTGGCGAATCTCGCCGACGATAAAGCCGACCAGCTCTCCTTCGAGTGCTGCTCCCAGAGAGAGAATCGAATCGTTCTCTTCTATTTGATGTGACATCGTCTGGGCAAAGGGATCGAGAGTCCTTTCGAACGGTTGTTGAATCTTCAAGATCGCGGGGAGATCTTCACGCCGCAAGGGGCGGATGGTTAATCCCGCGGCCATCGGCTGCCAGAGCTTGGCATTGCCCACGCGACGACAGCGCACCAAGCCCTTGGCTTTTAAGATCTCTAAGTATTTAGCTGCCGTGTGCCGGACTACGCCCAGATGGTCGGCCAGCTCTTCGGTATGAACTTCGCCCCGGCGCTGCAAGACCTCCAAGATCTTCTCTTCCATCGCTTCGGCTCCCTGTCCCGCCGATACCGAAATCTGCTGTCAGCTTTACACACTTGACCGATCCTATGGTAACCAACATCGGTGACCATTGAGAGCATTATAGAGAGTAGTTCAGGGTTTGTCTGTGAAATTATTGGTGTGAACTTGTGAGATTTCTCACAAGCGAGGCCTTCCGGCGCACCGCGACGATCTCGCTGAGGATGCTCAATGCGATCTCTTCAGGGGTGATCGCGCCAAGTTCTAGTCCTGCGGGTGCGCGGATCTGGCACAACTGTTCTTCGGAGCAGCCGCGCTCGCGCAGATACTCCAAGACGAGCCGGGCGCGCTTGCGACTGGCGATGAGCGCCACATAGCGCGCCTTGTCTTCCAAGACTTTCTGAAGCGCCAAGTGATCGGACTTATGCTGCGTCGCTATAACTATATAAGTGCGCGGGGTGATCTCCAATTTGCTGAAATCTAAATTATCGGTGACGATCTGACAGCCCTGAAAGCTCTCGGCTGTAGCTAGAGGGTCGTCTACCGTAACCCGAAAGTCGAGCATCTGGGCAAAGCGCGCCAGATTTTCGGCGATGGCCCCGTGCCCGACGATTAAAAGATGCGGCTTGGGGAGGACGGGCTCGATATAGACGAACATCTTGCCGCCGCAGGGCATCCCCGCGCCCAAGACTTCGTCGGTCAGGTCTATTTCGATAACGCGGGGTCTTTCATCGTGGAGGCTCTCGAGTGCGTTCTGGGCGACCAGTGATTCGGCGCAGCCGCCGCCGACCCAACCCCAGAGGGTTTCACCCCTTTCGCTGATAATCGCTTTGGCACCCGGCTTGGCCGCCGACGAGCCTTCGATCTGCACGACCGTCGCCACCGCGAAGGATTCGCCTTTCTCACTCATCTCATGGGCCTTGGCGAAAAATTCTTGGGACATAGGAAAATTATACCAACGTTGAGTTCACTGCGCAGATCGCTGTATAATCTACGAGAAGCGAGTTGCAAGTTAAAGGAGGAAATGATGAAAAAACCGTGGAGAAGAAAAATCCTACTCATGGGATTGGTCTTGTTGCTAGGCGCGCTATCACCGTCGTCGTTCGCCCATTACGAAGTCGCTCAAGAGCCGTTGACGCAAACGCCCAAATACTCAATAGCCCAATATCTCGATATCCAAAGCTCCGGGAGCGGGCGGCTCTCACCCGATGGCACAGAGCTGCTCTACGTCAACAACGCTACAGGTACTTTTCAGATCTATAAGCTCGATCTTCAAACTCACGAGACGGTCCAGCTGACGGACTTCGAGGACGGCGTGAGCTTGATCGGCTGGACGCCTCAGAGCAATGGGATTCTCTTCGGCAAGAGCACGGGGGGCAGCGAGCGCACCCAGCTCTACTGGCTCTCCCCCGACAGCACAGAACTGATAGATCTCTCGCAAAAGCCCGAATCGGTGCATAGATTCGGCGCGTGGTCGCCCGATGGAACGAAATTCGCTTTCTCGGCCAACCGTCGCCACCCCGCACACTTTGACATCTATATCCAGAATCTAGAGACCAAAGAGATCGAATTGGTCTACCAGAGCGATAAGAGCAAGAGCGTTGTCGGCTGGTCGCCCGAGGGGCGCTATCTGGTCATCAGCGTCGCTTCGGCGAGCACCAATAACGATCTCTATCTGTTGGACTTGGAGACCAAAGAACTGAAACATCTGACGCCGCACGAGGGGAACGCGCTCTATGACGCCGGGCCGTGGACGCCCGACGGCGCGGGCTTCTTCGTCCTCAGCGACCAAGATCGCGAGTTCACTAATCTAGCGTATCTCCATATCCACGAAGGACGCTTGGAGTTCTTAGAAGATCTGGACTTTGACGTCGAAGACGTAGCACTCTCTCCCGACGGGAAAAATTTGGTGACGCTGGTCAACGTCGAGGGGTACCATCAGATCAGGGTCTGGACGTGGCCGGAGCGCGGCTGGCGGCCTGCGCCCCTGACTCCGCCGGGCTTGTTCGGCTCGCTGCGCTTCTCCCAAGACGGCACCAAACTGACCTTCACGCTGACGGGGTCTCGCTTCTCCAGCGACGTCTGGCTCTACGATCTCGAAACCCACGAGACGCTCCAGATCACCCAGAGCGCGTTGGGCGAGATCCCCGCGCACAGCTTTATTGAACCGCGCTTGATCAAATATTCTACGTTTGATGACCGCAAGATCCCCGCGCTCTTCTATCTGCCTCAAGGCGCTCAGCGCGACGGCTCGCTGCCGGTGATTATAGATATTCACGGCGGGCCGGAAGCCCAAGCGCGCCCATCGTTCAGTCGAGTTCATCAGTATTTTCTCAACGCGGGCTACGCTCTCTTAAGGCCCAACGTGCGCGGCAGCACCGGCTACGGCAAGACGTTTATGAGCTTGGACGACGTTTACTTGCGCGAAGACTCGGTCAAAGACATCGCTTACGCCGTAGAATGGCTCAAGCAGAGTGACTATATAGACCCCGAGAAGATCGTCGTGATGGGGGCCAGCTACGGGGGCTATATGGTCTTGGCGTCGTTGACGCTCTACCCCGAACTCTTCGCTGCGGGGATCAATATCGTGGGTATCGCCAACTTCGTGACGTTTTTGGAGCGCACCGCTCCCTATCGGCGTCATTTACGGGAGTCCGAGTACGGCAGCTTAAAGAAAGACAGAGAATTTCTCGCCTCGATCTCGCCCATTCACCGAGTAGATAAGATCCGGGCGCCGCTCTTTGTCATTCACGGGGCGAACGATCCACGCGTGCCTATCTCCGAAGCCGAGCAGATCGTCACGGCGATCCGCCAGCGCAATGGGATGGTAGAGTATCTGCGCTTCGAGGACGAGGGGCACGGGTTGGCCAAGCGCGCCAATCAGATCACGGCCTATACTGAAGTCGTCGAGTTCTTGGAGCGCTATCTGTTGCAGAAGAGCGTAGGGGCGACCGGCCGGTCGCTCCTACAGATCGAAGATCTGGTCAAGACGTTTTCAATAAGCGCCCCGGCGATCTCGCCCGACGGGCGTTGGCTCGCCTTCTCGTCCAACCGCGCGGGCAACTCGGATATCTACTTAATGCCAGCCGAAGGTGGCGAATGGAAGCGCCTCACCTTCAGCCCCGAAGCCGAGAGCGGCCCCCAATGGTCGCCCGACGGCACGATGCTCTTATACAGCGCCGACGTCGGCGGCAACGAAGTCTACGATATTTATCTTATCTCTCTCGAAGGCGGCGAACCCGTCAATCTCACCAATACTCCCGATGTGGACGAGCGCGGGTATCTGTGGTCGCCCGACGGCACGAAGATCGCGTTTACGGCCGCGAAGAATGGCGAGACGTATGATCTCTATCTGATGAGCGCCGACGGCAGTAACCGACAGCAACTGACAGCGACAGCGGGCCCGGAGTCACTCGCCGCATGGTCACCCGATGGACGCCGGCTCGCCTTTACGCGCCGCTCCGATCCGCGCTACTCCGAGGGCTATCTGCTCTCGCTGGAAGATCGTCAAGAGCGTAAGCTCAACTTGCCCGCTCAAGCCAACAACAGTCTTGGTTCTTTCTCTCCCGACGGCACGGTGCTCGTCTTTCAGACGGACACCAACGGCACCGGCGACATCGCTCTCTATGATCTAGAGAGCGATACGTCTGTCTGGTTGGCCAACGACTCTCTTAAAGACGAGTTCGGCGGCGGCTGGTCGTCCGATGGAAATTCTATTGCGTATATCGAGAACAACGAGGGCAACTTCGAGATCAAATTAAAATCGCTGCGAGAGAACGAGACGCGCACGGTGGGCTGGCCGAGCGGCCTGAACAACTCCCCGCGCTGGTTCCCCGACGGAAAGCGCTTGGCGTTTACGTACTCTGGGCCGACGCAGCCGACCAATATCTGGACGCTTGATCTCGAAACAGAAAAACTGAAACAGCTCACGTTCTCTTTCCCGCCAAACACGGATAAGAGCCTCCTCGTCAAGCCGGAACTGGTTCGCTATCCGAGCTTTGACGGCTTAGAGATCCCCGCGTGGCTCTATAAACCCAAGACGCTCAAGCCGGGGGAGCGCCTCCCAGCGATTCTCTTAATACACGGCGGGCCGAGTGCCCAGTGGCTGAATGGCTGGAACCTCCAGATTCAGCTCTTGGTCAGTCACGGGTTTATTGTGTTAGCCCCTAACGTGCGCGGCAGCACCGGTTATGGCAAAGCCTTCGAAGAGCTGAACGATAGAGACTGGGGCGGCGGCGACCTGCGCGACCTCGTCGCCGGGCGCGAGTTTCTGATCAAAACGGGTCTGGCCGACGAGAAACGGATCGGAATTACTGGGGGCAGTTACGGGGGCTACTTGACGTTCATGGCCCTGACGAAGTATCCCGATCTGTGGGCCGCGGGCGTGAGCAGCGTCGGAGTTGTCAACTTAAAGACGCTTTGGGAGACGACGACGGGGACGCTGCGCTTGTTGCTGTTGCGCGAGCTGGGCCGCCCCGATGAGAGCGAAGCTCTGTATTATGAGCGCTCACCGATTAATTTTATTGAAGCGATCCAAGCGCCGCTCTTGGTGCTCCAAGGGGAGCGCGACCCCAGAGTCCCCCTCAGTGAGTTCGAGCAGATCCGAGAGAAGCTAGAAGCTTTGGGCAAAGTTTTCGAATACAAAGTCTACGAGGGCGAGGGGCACGGCTATCGTAGAGAAGAGAACCGTCTGGACAGCCTGAAGCGGACACTAGAGTTCTTCAGTAAATACCTGAAATTACCCTCACCCTGACCCTCTCCCTAAGAGGGAGAGGGTATAAATCTGTAGGGGCAGGGTGACCCTGCCCCTACAATCCCGCTCAAGGGCAACTCATTCACAAATTCTGAGACAGCTTTTCTAACACGCGGTGGATGACGCTGGACGAGAAACCGCGCCGGCGCAGCAAGCCGATCAGTCTTCGCTCGCGCTTTTGGGGATCGAGACGGCCATAGCGCGAGGCTCTTTCACGTGCAAGCCCTTCGGCCAGTGCTTCTTCGTCTATCTTCGCACGGGCCAACGCCTGCTGAATGGGCTCTGCTTCGAGGCCCTTGGCAGAGAGCTCGCGTTGGAGGGCGCGACGGCTCTTCGGTTGGCGCAACAATCGGTCTTCGACCCACAAGCGGGCAAAGAGCGCATCGTTAAGCCAGTTCTTCTGCTCGGCTTGTCCTATCACCGCTGTGATGACCTCTGCCGAGAAGCCCTTTTTTTGCAATCTCTCCCAAGCTTCGGCCCGGCTGCGCGGGCGGTGCGCCAAGAGTTTTAACAGATAAGCCCGCGCCCGTTCTTCTCCATTGGGATCGTCTTGTTGATCTCGTTGATCTCGCAAGAGCATCTGAGATTCTTATGTCTCGGGCAAGAGAGACGCAGAAGTCTTGGGCTGCGCTTTGTTCTTGTCAAAAGAGAGCCCGGCCTTCTGACGGATGGCGTTCTCCAGTTGGTCGCGCACGTCGGGGTGTTCTTCCAAGTAAGCTGCACTCTTAGAGGCCCCCTGCCCCAGCTGCGTCGCTCCGAAGGCCAACCACGAGCCGCTCTTTTTAACAAGCCCGTGCTCTTCTCCCAGTTTTAACAGCTCGCGCGGACGCGCGATCCCCTGACCGTAGATAATATCAAAACGCGCCTCTTTGAAGGGCGGGGCCAATTTATTCTTGACCACGCGGACGAGCGTCTCGTTCCCGATCTTCTCATCGCCCTCTTCGATAGCGCCGACGCGCTTGATCTCCATTCGAACCGACGTATAAAACTTCAGCGCCAAGCCCCCCGTCGTGGTCGTCGTCGGCCCCCAGCCCGTCCCGGAGATCGTCTGGCGAATCTGATTGATAAAGACGACCGTCGTCTGCGATTGCGCAATCGCCGCGGACAATTTTCGCATCGCTTGGCTCATCAAGCGGGCTTGCAGGCCCACTTGGCTCTCGCCCATCGCCCCTTCGATCTCGGCCTCGGGGACCAACGCAGCAACGGAATCAATGACAATAACGTCAATCGCGCCGCTGCGCACCAGACTTTCGGTGATCTCCAAGGCTTGTTCTCCAGAACCGGGCTGGGAGAGCAAGATCTTCTCTAAGTTGACGCCGACGGCTTTGGCGTAGCTGGGGTCAAGCGCGTGCTCGGCGTCAATAAACGCGACGGCACCGCCGCGTTTCTGGGCTTCGGCAATCATATGGAGCGCCAATGTGGTCTTGCCCGAGGCTTCGGGGCCGAAGATCTCGATGATTCTCCCTCGTGGCACTCCTCCGATGCCCAGCGCAATATCAAGTGCCAGCGAGCCGGTGGAGATCGTCTCGACTTCGAGACGAGTCTGGTCGCCCAGCCACATGATCGCGCCTTCGCCGTAGCGTTTTTTGATCTGCGCGAGCGCGCTCTCCAGTACTTCTTGTTTGCCCATAACTCTAGCGTTATTTTAGGGAACTTCCGGGCGCAGCACAACTCTCTTTTCCAGAATGCTCCACGGCTGCGTCGTCGTGTCAATAGTGATCAGCGAGGCGCGCTCCCCGCGCGGAACGCTGTATTCGCGATTCTGCGCAAGCTTCTCTTTGAAGGCTTGATAGATCTCAAAGCGAGCCTCTGAGTAGCCTTTAGCAACAAGCCCATCGCTCGCTCGGCTTCCCAAGCGCTTTTTTACTGTGGCTTCGGCGCACGTCACATAGACCGTCCACAGAGAGGCGCTCTTCTGAAAAGCATCGAAGAAGCGCTCTCGCGTCTCGGTCTTGAGAAACGTCCCGTCGAGTACGACGCTCCCGCCGACGCGCAAAGCCCTTCGGCTCTCTTTCATTAGATGCTCGTAAACTCTTTTGTAATACTCTTCGTCGTAACGACGCTCCGTGCCAAAGAGCAGATACCCCGTCTGGTCGGTGCTCAGATAGTGCGCGTTGAGGCTCTGAGAGATCTGTTGCGCGATGGTCGTTTTGCCGACCCCGACTAAGCCGCAGACCATCACCAGCCACGGCGGCGACAGGTCGCTGAGAAGTTCTTCCCATCGGATCATTCGTGCCCCTACAGCAAAATCCGAGCGTCCACTACGCGCGCCCCGCGCCCCTTCTCCAAAACTATTAACGGGTTAATGTCCAGCTCAGAAATAGATTCTAACTCAAGAGCCATCTGTGATAATCTCTGGATGCACTCGGCTATCGCGTCGGTATCGGCGGGCGGCTGGCCACGAAAGCCTGTTAATATCTTATACCCACGAATCCCTTCGATCATGCGATAGGCCGAGAGTTCCCGAATAGGGGCGACGCGAAACGTAACGTCTTGAAAGACTTCTACGTAGATGCCGCCCAGCCCAAAGAGCAGCAGCGGCCCGAAGTGGGGATCGCGCTTCATCCCCAAGATCGTCTCGTGCCCGCCGCGTAAATACTCTTGGATCATCACGCCCCAGAACTGGGCATCGGGCTTGGCCAATCTGATAGAGGCGAGCATCTCGCGATAGGCCGAGCGCAGATGCGCCTCATCGCGCAGATTGATCTGGACGCCGCCGAGATCGAACTTGTGCACGATCTGCGGCGAGACGACTTTGAGAACTATCGGGTAGCCGATCTCACCGGCAGCGCGGAGCGCTTCGTTCTCGTCACGGGCGAAACGGCTCTTGGCCAGCGGAAATCCATAAGCTTGGAGAACTTCATAGGCTTCGGGTTCGGGGAGAAATTTTCGTCCGGCGGCGCGGGCCTGTCGAATGATCGTCTCTGCGCGTGCGCGATCCGTATCAGCGAAGTATTTGATCTCGGTGCGCCGGCGCTGGCGCCAGTGGCTATAGCGGGCCATCGCGCTGAGGGCGCGCGCTGCCGCTTCAGGGAACCTGTAACAGGGAATTCGATGGGCGTCGAAGACGTTCAGTGCCGGCCCGGCCTCTCCCAGAGCCATGAGACAAGTGAGCATGGGTTTCTTGGCGATTTCTGCGGGCTCGGCAATGGCGCGCGCGATGGCTTCCAAGTCTGCCGTCATCTGAGGGGTACAGATGGCGATCACGCTCCCGACGTTCTCGTCGGCGAGCACGGTCGTCAGCGCTGCGCGATAGCGCTCAGCGTCAGCATCGCCGATCAAGTCTACGGGATTGCGCAGGCTGGCCGTGGGCGGGAGCTGCGCTCGCAATTGTTCTTGCGTCTTTGGCCCCAGCGTGGCGATCTGTAACCCGTGTCGCACGGCAGCATCGGTAGCGATGATCCCCGGGCCGCCGGAGTTGGTGACGATCGCTATTTTATCACTGCGCGGCAGGGGCTGGTGCGCCAGTGTAATAGCACAGTCAAAGAGCTCTTGCAGGCTCTCGACCCGCAAGACCCCCGATTGCTCGAAGATCGAATCATAGGCTTCGTCGGAGCCGGCGAGCGCTCCGGTGTGCGAAGCAGCTGCGGCGGCCCCCTCGCGCGTCCGCCCCGATTTGATCGCTAATATCGGCTTCTTCTCCGAGATCTGGCGAGCCAATTCCGTGAATTCCCTTGGGTCTTCTAAGTCTTCAAGATAGAGCAAGATCACATCTGTGTGGGGATCATCGGCGAGCGCTGCGAGCAAGTGATTCTCGTGAATGATGGCTTTGTTGCCGATAGAGATAAATTTAGAGAGCCCAATGTTCTCTGTCTGGGCGTACTCCAACGCCGCGACGCCGACCGCGCCGCTCTGACTGATAAACGCGAGCCTGCCCGGCTTGAGGCTGCCGCGAGCGAACGTCGCGTTTAATAACACAGATCTATCTGTATTAATCAAGCCAAGACAGTTGGGGCCGATGAGCGCGATCCCCAAATTCCCTGCGATCTGTTGCACTCTCTTCTCGCGCTCGATCCCGATACCCCCGATCTCTTTGAAACCGGCGCTCAGAAGAATGGCCGCGGGTATCTCTTTGCGGCCACACTCTTCCAGCACTCCGATGGCTGCATCTGCCGGGACAATGATGACCGCCAGATCAATCTGATCGGGGATCTCTGTTACAGACGGGTAGGCGCGCACGCCCAAGATACTGTGCGCCTTGGGATGAACGGGGTACGCCACGCCGGTGAAACCGCTTAAGAGAATATTGGAGAAGACGGCGCGCCCTAGAGAGTCGGGCCGGGTGGAAGCGCCAATAACGGCGACCGAAGAGGGCGCAAAGAGCTTCTGCAGATGCGTCGAGGGCATCGCTAGGCAGTAACTTTCGGATGAATTTCGTACTTAACAGTTCCTTTGACAGCACGTGAGATGATACAGCGCTGCTCGGCTAGGGCAACCGCGCGGGCGACGGCCAGATCGTGAGCGCTCTGATCGCCGTCGAGATCCAAGTGCGGGCGCAGAACGATCTCGGTGAAGTGAAAGCCGCCCTCTTCGTGGGAGGAGACGCGGCCTTCGGCTTCGCACTCCAGTCTTTTGACGGGCAGGCGCATCTTCTCGGCTACGAGAGCCAGCGTGATGAGATAACAAGAACAAGCCGCGGAGAGAAAGAGTTCTTCCGGGTTGGTGGGGCCGCCGGTGCCCCCGAATTCTTCGGCGATGCCAAATTGCGTCCTGACGGTGCTCTCTTCGTTGACGATCTCCCCCCGACCGTGAAGACCGCCCTCCCAGCGGCCGGTCACGCGGAACTGACACTTGGTGTGCATAAGCATCGACCCCTTTCTTAAATCTTAAAAATAAGAAGTTGGAGATAATCTCTAAGATACCAAAAGCAGCACTCTTTTGCCATTGTTATACTGAATTACCCCATCGGGACGTTTTGAATGAGCTTGCCTTTTATTCTGGCAAACAGCTCGTCCAGGTCATGGCCCGTAATGGTCAGACCATGGTTCTTCAGTCCCACTACAGCGCTTGACGGATCGGGAGCACGCTGCACCAGAGAGAGCACCTCTTGGGCCAACTCCAGTGTCCCGCAGGGGTAGTTCTGTTGCGTGGACGGGACTGCTGCTATCCAAGCGTGTACATGCATGATCGCGCCCACTTGGGGGAATGCCTGATAGATGAGAAAGTGCTCGATGGCATCTACCGAGGCGCGCGCCTTTTTATCGCTCCCCTTCGGCACGCTGACCCTGATGCGCTCTCGCTTCGCGTCGAAGCCTGTAATGAGCAGAATATCCTTGCCGATCTTTTGGAGATCCGCTTTGTTGACCCCTCGGCCGGTCATCCAGAAGCTTTTTTCGTCATGGCGAGCCGAAAGATTGCCATAGCTCAAGCCCGTAATCCCGTAGAGCTTGTAGACATGGCGCAGATCTCGTTCGTTCAAGATATTCTGAATAGGGAAGGGGGCGGGTTGCAGGCCCAGCTCATCCAGAAGCTTCCCGTAGAAGCGCATCTTCTCGGTCTGCTCGTTGCCCTTCCACAGAGCGGGAGGCAAGTCTTCAACGAGTTCATTGTCAATAATAAAGCGTGCCAACGCTAAAGGCAGCAGCCGCTCACAGACCAGATCAAAATAACTGCCGGATCCCGGCTCGATGCGGTAACACCCCAGCTCTAACGTCACGAAGAAGGTCTCATAGCCCTTTTCTGTTCTTACGAGTCCGATGACCAGATTCGATAGCGCCCGCACCAGCACGGGATAAAGAATCTGCAAAAGCTCGCCAAGATGCTTGGTATGTTGAGTTGGATCTATGTGGGGCGGCAAGGCATCCACCTCGACAACAGTAGCTACAAAAGTAGCCCGCGACCGGCGCCGGAAGTTGGGACGGGGCTGGCCGATCCGTGTCACGTTTATTACTAACTTGGGGTCATCCGAAGGCTGAGGGCAAGAACGATGCCCCCGTTTCGTCAAGGCTTCGCTAACCCCTTTCACGAAACCCTCCAGCAGCGGACTTGTGTGGTCTCCCGCGACGCAAAACTCCATACGCTTAAACCCCTCCTACCTTGGTTCTTTCAAATTGTTGCAATTATACCGTAACCTGAACTTGCAATCATCTACCCCATTGATTTAGTGCGCGTCTAGGGTTTATACTTGACACCATGACGAGTGAAGCTTTTCTGCGTGCTCTGCGCCGCGAGCTGCCCGACTTTGAAGCACGCCCCTCCCAAAAAGAGATGCTCAGAGCGTGCGAAAGCGCTCTGAAAAACAATAAAATTCTATTGGTCGAAGCGCCGACCGGCGTGGGTAAAACGTTCGCCTATGCTATTCCTGCCGTTCTCGCAGGCCGAAAGACGATCATCTCTACGAACAAAAAGAATCTCCAAGAACAACTCGTTCAGAAAGATCTCCCGTTATTGGCTAAGATTCGACCCTTTCGCTTCGCGCCGGCCAAGGGATTTTCTAATTATCTCTGTCTGCTCTCTCTGCGCGGGTTGGAGCCGATCACGGCTAACGATCTCCAAGAGAAGAGCCGTTTAGTCACATGGGCGCAGGCAACTGAGTCTGGAGAGGTTGAAGAACTCAGCCCGCCGAGCGCGCTGTGGAGAGAAGTCGCCGCGGACTCGGCCGGATGCTTGCGCCACGAGTGTCCGTTTTATGACGAGTGCTTTTACTTCCGCGCCCGCGATCGCTGGTTTGATGCCGATATTTTGGTGACCAACCATGCGCTCTTAGCCGCCGACGCGGCGCTCTACTTACAGACGGGACGAGGATTTCTGCCCGAAGCTGAAGTCTTAATTATTGACGAAGCTCACGCGCTCGAAGAGGCCTTTTCAGGGGCGTTCACCCGCTGGGTGAGCGCCTATACACTAGAAGCACTGCTGCGTGAGGCGCGACTGTTGGAGCGCCGCTTGGGACTAAGGCTCGCGCCGACGCTCAGCCGTCTCGAAACGCTCGCCCCAGCGCTCTTTGAAGAGCTACGCTCTCTCTACCGTCGGGAGCGGCAGCGCGTCGCGCCGAGCGAATTCGCCTTGCGCACCGAAGTCGAACTGATCATACAAGTTTTGCAACAACTCCAAGGAGAGATTGAGCGTTTTTTAAGTAAGCCGCCGCCATCGCTCTTAGGGCCGAGCGAACAGAAGCTTCAGTTATTGCAGGTGCGCAAATTTCTCTCCTGGCTCGACGAGATCGCCCTGACGCTGATGAGTTTTATCGAACCGGTCCAAGAAGGCTCGCCGCGCGTGCGCTGGACGGAAGCTCTGGAGCGCTCGACGGGTCTCAACGTCGCGCCGCTCTATCCCAAGACGGAGCTGCAAGACGGGCTGCTGGCGCGCTTTGACTCTGTGATTTCAACATCAGCGACGCTCTCGATTGCCGGGGATTTTAGTTATATGCAAGAGCAATTGGGGATCACCGGCGAGATGCTGGCGTTAGATTCATCGTTCGATTATGCGAACCAAGTCCGACTCTTTCTGCACCGAGTAGAGCCGCCGGAGCGCGGGGTGTTATCGTCAAGCTATTTGGAAGATCTGGCTCGGCGCGTGCGCGAGATCGTGACGGCTTCCGGGGGCGGCGCGTTGGTGCTCTTCACCAACGCGCGCGTCTTAGACGAAGTCCACCGGCGCTTGCAGAATGCGCTCAGATTCTTACTACTGCGCCAGGGAGAAGAGCCGCGCCCGCAGTTGCTCGCTCGGTTTCAACGAGACGGGAACGCGGTGCTCTTGGGATTAGATTCTTTTTGGGAGGGGATTGACGTTCCCGGAGCGGCGCTGCGCACTGTAATTATCACAAAACTTCCCTTTGAAGTCCCCGATGACCCCATCCATCAGGCCCGAGTAGAACGGCTGCGCGAGGCGGGGCGGGATGCGTTCTCTGAGTATATGCTGCCGCGTGCGGCCCTGAAGCTCAAACAGGGCTTCGGGCGGCTCATCCGCAGTGCGACCGACGTCGGCGACGTGCACATTCTCGACGGTCGGGTGCTGACGCGCGCTTACGGCAAGCGCTTGTTGCAAGTCCTGCCACAGGGGATAGAGACGAAGGTTGTATCGTAAGACCCGAAACACCAGCGGTTGACAAGCAGACGGTCTCTCAGTAAGATACCCACGGAGGATACCCGTTGGCAGAGAGACAAGAGATCTCCTTCAAAAACAACGACGAAGCCACCGCCGTCTTAGGTCAATTCGACCGCAATCTTCAAGTGATGCGAGAGTTTTTCAAGGTGCGTCTCACCCATCGCGGCGACACCGTGCGCATGGAAGGCGCTCCAGAAGAGCTGGATCGCCTCCAACGACTTCTGGATAAGCTGCTCGAAATCGCGCACAGCGGCCATGTTCCTACTCTAGAAGAAGTGCGCTATCTGGCGCAACAAACACAAGAGACGGATGACCTTAGCGGAGTGCTCACCGAAACGATTCAAACGACTTACTGGGGCGATCAGATTCGTCCCAAGACCGCGGGGCAGTCTCACTACGTTCAGGCGATTCGTGAGAACGACATCGTCTTTGGGATCGGGCCTTCCGGGACGGGGAAGACCTATCTCGCCGTAGCCGTTGCTATTGAGTATCTCAGAAAAGGGCTTTGTCATCGTCTCATTCTGACGCGCCCCGCCGTTGAAGCCGGCGAAGAGTTGGGCTTTCTTCCCGGAGACATAGAAGAGAAAGTCAGTCCCTATCTGCGCCCGCTCTATGACGCGATCTTCGATATGCTCCCCCCCGAAGAAGTAAAGCGTCTCACCGAGAACGGCAAGATCGAGATCGCGCCCTTAGCCTACATGCGCGGCCGCACCCTCAATAACTCTTTTGTGATTCTTGACGAAGCGCAGAATACCACGCCGACACAGATGAAGATGTTTCTTACCCGTCTGGGCTTCAATTCCAGAGCGGTGATCACCGGCGATGTCACGCAAGTCGATCTGCAGCGCGGGAAATCCGGCCTGAAAGATGTCCAGCGCATTCTCAAAGAGATCGCAGGGATCGCGTTTATCTTTCTCGATAAGCGTGACGTGGTCCGCCATCCCTTGGTAAAGAAGATCATCGAAGCTTATGAAAAACACGAGCAGCCTCAGAGCGCTCGACATTGACGTCCCCCCGCCCTCTCTGTCATAATAGTATAGTAGAGCTGACAGCTACAGAAAAGGGGGAGATCGTGCGACAGATCGTGTTGGCATGGCTGATCTGGGGAGTTTTCGCGTTCACGGCTTACGGCCAGGCGGAGGGAATAGCGGGTTTTGCTTGGTTGGTGCTGGCGATCTCGGCGCTCTTAGTCGCTGTGGGAGCGCTGCTGGTCTTCACCAAGCTGGCCAAGTTCATAGATCGTTTGGAAGAGCATCTCAAGAAGAAATAGCCCGAGCATGACGTTAGAAGGAGCTCGCCGCCGCATCGAACGACTGCGCCAAGAGATCGAGCAGCATAATTATAATTATTTTATCTTAAACCAGCCCACGATCTCCGACGCCGAATATGACGGATTGCTTCGCGAGCTTCAAAGGCTCGAAGAGCAGTTTCCCCAGTTAAGATCGCCGACATCGCCCACCCAGCGGGTTGGGGCAAAAGCGCAGAGTGAGTTCAAGACCGTCCGACACTCTATCCCGATGCTCAGCTTGGCCAATGCTTTCTCAGACGACGAAGTCCGCGCATTCGATGCGCGCGTGAAGCAATTGGCTGAAACGGAAGAGATCGTCTATCTGGCCGAACCGAAATTCGATGGGCTGGCGGTTGAGCTGGTCTACGAAGACGGGGTCTTTCTGCTCGGTTCGACCCGCGGCGACGGCGAGCACGGCGAAGATGTCACGCACAATCTCAAGACCATCCAGAGCATCCCGTTGAAGCTGCGAGCCTCGAAAGATTTGCCGATCCCTAAAAAGCTGGAGGTGCGCGGTGAAGTTTATATGGAACTCTCAGAGTTTCGCAAGCTCAACCAAGCCCGATCAGAAGCTGAAGAGCCGCTCTTTGCCAATCCCCGCAACGCCGCCGCGGGGAGCTTGCGTCAACTCGATCCGAGGATTACGGCCCAGCGACGATTGCAGATCTATTGCTATGATATGGGCCAAGCGAACGGGATCACCGTTCGCTCGCAGCGGGAGCTTTTGCAGATATTGCCCCAGATGGGCTTGCGCGTCTGTCCCCTCTGGCGGCTCTGTGCTACTGTTGATGAAGCGCTCGCGTTCTATCGCGAGCTGCAAGCGCAACGGGAAGAGCTGCCCTACGAGATTGACGGAGTCGTCATTAAAGTTAACGATTTTGAGCTGCGCCGCGCTCTTGGAGAGGTCTCGCGCAGTCCGCGCTGGGCGATCGCGTATAAGTTCCCACCCAAACAGGCGACGACGCGCGTCAGAGAGATTATCGTGCAAGTCGGGCGGACGGGGAAGCTGACGCCGGTCGCGGTGCTGGAGCCCGTCTCATTAGCGGGCATCACTATCCAATATGCAACGCTGCACAACCAAGACGAGATCGAAAAAAAAGATATTCGCATAGGCGATTGGGTGCTCATCCAGCGAGCAGGTGATGTCATCCCTGAAGTCGTGCAGACGATCACGAAGCGTCGCACCGGCGTTGAGCAGAGATTCAGTATGCCGCAGCGCTGTCCGGTCTGTGGGCACAAGGTGGTGCGTCTGCCGGAGGAGGTGGACGTGCGCTGCGTCAATCTCTCCTGTCCGGCGCGCCTCAAAGAGAGCATTCTGCACTATGCTTCTAAGGGAGCGGCCGACATTGAAGGGTTGGGCGAAAGATGGGTCGAAGCGCTGATGAAGGCAGGCTTGATCAGAGAGATCCCTGATCTTTACGCGCTTAAAGACAGACAGATAGAGCTTGTGCGGCTGGAGCGCATGGGAGCCAAGCTCGCTGAGAATCTCTTGAACGCTATCGAGAAGAGTAAAAATATCTCTTTAGCGCGTTTTATTTATGGGCTGGGTATTCGACATGTTGGAAAGCAGCTCTCGGAGTTATCAGCTCGGTATTTCAGAACGTTGGATGCGTTCATGAACGCTTCGGAAGACGAACTGCTGAAAGTCGAAGAAGTGGGGCCTACGGTAGCTCAGAGCATTCTCTCGTTCTTCAAAGACAAGCGCAACCGAGAACTGATTCAAAAACTGCTGAAGGCCGGAGTGGTCATCGAAGCTAGAGCTCAGCAGACCGTCTCGCCCCAACCGGCCGGCAAGACCTTCGTTTTCACCGGGACCCTGAAAACACTGACGCGCAGCCAAGCCGAAGAACTGGTGAAGGCCGCGGGCGGGCGCGTCTCAGCTAACGTGAGTCGCAAGACCGATTACGTAGTGGTCGGCGAAGAGCCGGGCGCGAAGTTAGAGAAAGCGCGGGCGCTGGGCGTGAAAGTTCTCTCGGAAGAGGAGTTTCACGCATTGGTAACATAAAGCCAACTAAGTGAGGGATGGATGAGCTCCTCGGGCAGGATTCGAACCTGCGGCCCACCGGTTACGAGTGCCCTAACATTTCTGTTAGGCTCGGACTATCTCATCACCCGCTCTCGGATGGAGAGTGAGGGTGTCGGGCGCTTATGAGGCTTTATCGGCTTGGGCTCCTCAGCCTCTAGTCTCTGCACGTTCCTGCTTACTCTTAGGCCCTTCAGCAGGCTTCGCTCAGGGTTACCGTTCCGGGCTGTGCCGGGGCAGGCTTCCCTGAATTCACCCGATGTTGCAACCACAGTTTCCTGTGGAAGCTGCAGTCCCGCGTGAACCTCACGATGGCAATTAGCGCACAAGAGCATGCACTTCTCCAGCTCCTCACGAATCTCTCTCCAGCTTCGGGTGTATCCTCTGCTGGAGATTCCAAATTCCTTGCGCGAGGAATCTAGGTGGTGAAACTCTAGAGCTTCAAGGCACCGATCATAACCGCAACGCTGACATTTGCCGCCCTTGTAGGCAATCGCTTTGTGGCGCAGTTCTTTGCGTCGCCTCTGGACAGCTTGGATCAGATATTCACGCCGATCGGTGTATCTCCGCTTATCAGCCATCCGTTCACACCTTCTACAGCCGGTTGCTCTACCACTGAGCTACCGAGGAATTTCGGCTTATTATAGCAGAGAGAGCCGGCATCGGTCAAATTGTTGTGAGCGAGATCGCTACTCCGTCGGGCGCACTTGCCCCGGACCGAGCGCCCTCTCAATCAAGTGCTCGAAGATCGCCCAGATGCGCGAGTACCCCGTCGCCGGATCGTACTCGCTGATGCTGCGCCGCGCGTTGGAACGCGCGATCTCTTTGGCCTTGCTCATAAATGCTGCCGCTTCGATGCTCTGCCCAGCAGCTTCGAGTCCCATCCCGCGCTGCATCAGCTTCGTGTACTCGATCCCCGGACCGTGACAGGCCTCACAGGTCACATCAAAGCGCTTCATCGTCTCGACAAGATCTTCTACTTTGGTCCGGTCGAGATCGCTCCCCTCACGCTCCCACTTGCGCAGATACTCGTCCAGCTCTTGGCGTCTCTGGGGGTTTTGGATGAGCAGTGTGATCGCAGGATGCTTGAGATAGGCTTCGGGATTGGTGCTGGTCATGAATTCTTTGCGGAACCAGCGCTCGACGTGCTGCTTGCTCGATTCGGGGATATAGACGTCGCTGATCTCCGGATGGGCGTGACAGGCCACGCATGTTGCAGAGCCTACGAAGCTCAACGGCTCCCCTACAGGCGAGATGTCCGTCCGTTGCGCGAGAAAGTTTTCTCTTTGGAGATTCTCGGTCCTGAACGGCGAGCTGCGTTCGCCGTAGTCCATCGTAATAAAAGTATCTCTGTTGATCTGCCACCACTGTACGATGCGCGCGATCGCTTCTTCGCGCCTCTCTTGGGGCGCGTTGAATCTGAAGCCGAAGTCGTTGGCGGTCATCCAACGGATCCGCTCGATCCCCTTCTGGCGGTCTGCCCAGCGCTCCGAACTCAGCTTGGCTAAACTCTCTTCAAAGATCTCGCCGAAGCGCGTGCGCATCCCGTGATGGGCCGTCTCGGCTCCCAGAGCTAAAGCATCTCCGCCGTGACAGGCCGTGCAGCCGATCTGATCCAAGGGGAGATCATTGAGCACTTTTATCTCAACGTGGCTCTCCAAAAGATCTTTCAGGGGGTTGTGCGTAAAGCCCGCAATGCCCATATTCGCATGACACGTCATGCAGAGATCGGCGCTGCGACCGACTTCGGTGACGACTTTCCTGATTCCCAAACTCAGTTCTGCGTTGACGGCGACGATGAATCGATCCAAGAGCGAGAGTTCGCCCTTCTCGGCTCTGGCTTTCTCGGTGAAGACATGCACGAGAAACGCCCGCTGGTAGCGCTTCCATTCTTGATTGTACGTATCTAAAGCGATGACAAATATCAGCAAGAGCAATAAAACAGAAGAGATAGCAAACCATTTTCGCAGGTTGGTCATAAAAGCATCGCGCTCCTTTGAATGCGCTTATCTTACTCCATAGGGGGAGAGTTTTCCAGCGCGCTCTCTGGCCCAGCGGTCGGCCTCCCAGATCTCTTGCAACGACGGGTTCTGCACGGGCTGATGCTCTCCCAAAACGATCTCCAAGCCCTCGGCAATCCTTGAAAAAGAGATCTCGCGGTTTAAGAACCGTTGGGCTAAGATCTCATCTGCAGCATTGGCCACCGCGGGGAGGGTTCCACCTCGTCGTCCGGCTTCTATAACCGTCCAAAAGGCCGGATAGCGCTCCCGTCCCACCGGGGCAAATTCTAATTTTTGTTTGACCAAGTCAAGCCTTTCAATTTCAACGAGCGAAGCAACCCGTTCCGGGTACGCGAGCGCATACTGAATGGGGAGCCTCATATCGGGACGGCTCAAATGAGCCAAGACGCTTCCGTCACAGAGTTCTACCAAGCCGTGTACGACGCTCTGAGGATGTAGAAGTACGTCAAGTTTCTCGTAGGGCAGATCAAAGAGCCAATGGGCTTCGATGACTTCGAAGGCTTTATTGACCAGCGTTGCCGAGTCTATAGTGATGCGCTTGCCCATCTTCCATGTAGGGTGTTGCAGCGCTTCTTCTACGGTGATCTGCGAGAAAGAGTCGAGCGCCCGTGTGCGAAATGGGCCTCCCGAAGCCGTGAGAATCACGCGGGCTACTTCAGTAGGCTCTCTCTGCTGGAGCAGCTGATAGAGCGCGCTGTGCTCGCTGTCGAGGGGGATGATGGGAGACCCCTTCCCTTTCACCAAGTGCCCTCCGATGACCAACGACTCTTTGTTGGCCAGAGCCAGAGTTTTGTGCGCTTGTAGCGCTTCGAGAGTTGGGATCAATCCCGTCGCACCGACGAGCGCATGAACGACCAGCTCTGTTTGGGGGTGCGTAACCGCGGCGTGAAGGCCCTCGCCGCCGGCTAGAATCTCGCCGCTCCAATAGGGGCGCAGCAATCGTCCCAATCGGTTGAGATCTCTCGTCTGCTCGATGACGATAAGCGCGGGTTGGAAGCGTTGGGCTTGCGCGGCCAGCAGTTCTAAGTTTTTCCCCGCGGCAAGCGCCACAACCGAGAGATTATGCCCGGCCCGATTGAGCGCCTCGACCACCGAGAGCGTCTGAGATCCCAACGAACCCGTGGAACCGAGAATGGCGATCTTTCGGGTGATCACGTCAGGCCATCTGAGGAGTGGGTTCCGGGTGTACCAGAGAATTTTTCAACAGAGCATCGAGCTGCTCGCTCTCGAGCACCTCGACTTCTAATAGACGCTTCGCCAGCTTCTGCAGCCCGTCCAGATTTTTCTGGAGCAGCTCTCGTGCGCGTGCGTAGCACCACTCGATGATCGTCTTGATCTCGTCATCGGCCAGCGCCAGCATCCGCTCGCTGTGCTCGCGATTGAGTACCAAATCTACGCCGAGAAAGACGTTGCCGTTCTCGCGACTGAGATTGATAGGGCCGACGCGCTCGCTCATGCCGTAGCTGACCACCATGCGCTTGGCGATCTCCGTGGCTTTCTTCAGATCATCGTAAGCGCCCGTGGAGATCTGGCGAAAGACGATCTCTTCGGCGGCGCGTCCCCCTAAAATACCCGTGATCCGATCCAATAATTCTTCTTTGGTGAAGAGATATTTATCGTTTAGGGGCAACTGGAGCGTATAGCCCAGAGCTTCGCCGCGCGGCACGATAGAGATCCTGTGCACGGGATCGGCTTTGGGCAAGAGCTTTCCCAGCAGGGCGTGGCCTGCCTCGTGATAGGCGATCTTCACTTTCTCCTCTTCGCTCAGCAGTCGTCCCTTGCGCTCGATCCCGGCGATCACGCGATCAATGGCGTCTTCGAAATCTTTCATTTCAACAAGAGATTTGTTGCGTCGCGCCGCTAAGAGCGCCGCTTCGTTGCAAAGATTCTCTAGGTCTGCACCGACGAAGCCGGGCGTGCGCCGAGCTAATACATTGAGATAGACATCCGGGGCAAGCTTCTTGTTGCGCACGTGCACTTTGAGAATGGCCTCACGCCCTTTGGCGTCGGGAGGCGGCACAGTAATTTTGCGATCAAAGCGTCCCGGACGCAAGAGAGCGGCGTCTAAGATGTCGGGACGGTTGGTCGCCGCGACGATGATGACGTGTTCGTTCTTGTCGAAGCCGTCCATCTCGGCCAAGAGCTGATTGAGCGTCTGTTCGCGCTCGTCGTGGCCGCCGCCGATCCCCGCGCCGCGCTTGCGGCCCACGGCATCTATCTCGTCAATGAAGATAATCACGCCGCGCTTGCCCTTGCCCTCTTCTTTGGCTTTTCTGAAGAGATCGCGCACGCGCGCCGCACCAACCCCGACAAACATCTCGACGAAGTCCGAGCCCGAAATCGAAAAGAAGGGCACGTCGGCCTCTCCGGCGATCGCTCTGGCTAAGAGCGTCTTGCCCGTGCCCGGCGGGCCCACTAAGAGAACGCCCTTGGGGATCTGCGCACCGATATTCGTAAATTTCTGCGGGTCTTTGAGATAATCTACGATCTCTTGGACTTCTTCTCTGACTTCATCAATGCCGGCGACGTCGTTAAACGTAATCTGGGAATACTCTTTGGTGACCAATTTCGCTTGGCTGCGCCCGAAATTGAGGGCGCTGGAGCTTTCCCCTTGCATGCGGCGCATCATTCCTAACCAGAGCAGGAGCAGGAGCGCGATGGGGCCTACGGCAAAGAGCAGCGAGAAGAACCATGACGGATCGCTGGGATTCTCAACGTTGACGCGGACGTTGTGCTGTTGTAACATCGCGTGCAGGCGCTCTCCTCCAAAGGAGGGAGTTTCCGTACGGAAATACCGCGCGTCTTTGAGGAGCTTCGCTTGCTCCTCTAATTCGCGGCGCTTGTTGAGGCGCTGCACGTTGAGATCGGCAAATGTCCGATCTATGTTAGCGTATTTGATCTGCAAGCCGCGCAGGTGCTGTCGAGCCAACTCCGCGCTTTTGGAGATGGAGAGTTGCCCCTCAAATTCCGGTTGCAGGGCCTCCAGCCAAGCGGCCTTGCGGGCCAACAGTTCCAGTTTGCGGCGCTGCTGCGTGATCCTATTGATCTGTTGCTCAAGCTCTACCAACGCTAGATTGGCCTCAATCGGCCGGATCGTGCCCCTGATAGCTGAGCCTGAGATCGTGAGAGTGGAGACCTGACCCGCTTCGACCAGCGTCAGAAATTCCGAATAGGCAATGCGCTCTTCGCCCGTGTCGGGGGTTCCAAAGAGCGACTGCATCAAGATCACGGCAAAGATGACCATGATGATCACCAGCGCGATATTGCGAAAGTTCCGGTTTCGTCGCTGAATTTCCTGGTCGTTCAAGTTCGAATCAACATCCTCCCAACAGACTCCTCAAAGAGTATTCTAACACTTTGACGCGTGCGCTTCAAATCCCCAGCATGCCGTTTATGATCTCAGTGAAAACGCTGGCCGGAGAAACCTCTTACGAGATTCTTCACCAAAAAGAGCAGATTCGCCGGGCGCTCGGCAAGCCTCCTCATAAAGTACGGATACCAATGCGTCCCATAAGAAACATAGACCCGCACGCGATACCCCTCTTGCGCCAGCTTGAGCTGCAAGTCTCTACGGATGCCATAGAGCATCTGAAACTCAAAACGATCTTTAGAAATTTTGTGTCTCTGCACATAATCTATCGCCCAGCGAATGATCTTCTCGTCGTGCGTCGCTATCGCCATATAGACGCCGTTCTCCTGCGCACGCGGGCTGAAGAGCATCTCCAAAAGTTTCAGATAATTCGCATCAACGTCGCGCTTGTGGGCAAAAGCGATGCTGGGCGGCTCTTGATAAGCCCCCTTACAGAGCCGTACTTTGATGCCCCGCTCGATCAGTCGGTCAATGTCGCGCTCACTTCGCTTCAAATAGGACTGAATGACCACCCCGACGTTCTCAAAGCCTTCGCACCGCAGAGCTTCATAGAGGTCGAGCGTCCGATCCGTGTAAGCTGAGCTTTCCATATCTATGCAGACGAAGTTCTGATAACGCTGCGCGCGCTCAAGAATGCGTCGCATATTCTCCAGACAGAGCGTCGGCGCAAGATCGAGTCCCATCTGGGTCAATTTGAGCGATACTTCAGATTGGATCTTGCTCTGTGCGATGGCATCCAGCGCGACAATATATTCTTCGGCGGCCGCGCGAGCTGCGCTCTCACTCGTCGTGTTCTCCCCCAAGTGATCAATCGTCGCCAAGATCTTCTCTCGATTGAGCTCGCGCACCACAGCGATAGCCTCGCTTAATCTCTCTCCGGCGATGAAGCGGCGCGCCGCACGCTGTGCAAAACGATATTTGGAAAACGCCTCGCGCAGTGAACTGTTCTGCGAGAGCTTGAGCAGCATCGTTCGCATCATAGAAACCTCCGAGTTCATTCTAACGCACCTCTTCAAGCTCGTGCAATTTTTTTTGTAGAAGACAGCAGAAGACACACGTCTGTTGGGGATGTAGCAGAAGTCGCGTATCGAGCGTTTCACCGGCAACAGTTGTGCGTCCTTGTTGAGTGCTAGAATGCCCCGTGATGAGAATTCTTATGAAGCGTGTGGCCTTGGTGGCTGTAGCCCTCATCTTGGCTTGTTTTTCGGTCGTCCGTCGTCGCTGGCAGGTGCGACGCGGCCGCCGCTTCGATTATATACAGCTCTCGTGACGTGAGCAGAAGCTTCAGCACAGATTCTGCAATCCCTCTCGCAAGCGCTTCAGTCCTTCGCGCAACTGCTCCCCCGAAGTTGCGTATGAGATCCTGATGCACTCCTCTACACCAAAGCCCGTGCCCGGCACCACAGCTACCTGAGCGCGCTCCAGCAAATAGCGTGCCAATTCAGAAGAATTATGAATCTCTCTATTGAAAAAGCGCGAGACGTCAGGGAAGAGATAAAAAGCTCCCGGTGGCGCAGAATACTTTAAGCCCTTTATCTGGGCCAGTTCTCCCAGCAGAAATCCCCGACGACGACGATACTCAGAAAGCATAGCAGAGACGCAACTTTGATCGCCGGTCAGCGCGGCTAGGGCAGCGTGTTGGGAGATCGAAGTCGGATGCGATGTGGAATGGCTCTGTAGCTTGGCCATCGCTTGGATCAGTTCTTTGGGCGCAACGGCCCAGCCCAAGCGCCAACCCGTCATCGCATACGTTTTTGAGACCGAACTCACGGTGATCACGTGCTGGGTGTCGAACTCCGCAGCGCTGACGTGCGCGCCTTCATAGAGAAATTTTTCATAGCACTCGTCGTAGATGAGCCAGAGTCTGTGTTTGACCGCGAGTTCAACGATCTTTTTTAGCTCAGATCTTTCAATGGTCGCGCCGCTGGGGTTGTTCGGCGAATTGACGATGATCGCTTTGGTGCGCGGGGTGATCTGAGCCGCGACGGTCTCGGCGCGCAGGCGAAAACCTTCATGAGCGTGGGTCTGAATCAAGACGGGGGTCGCGCCCATCAGTTTGATCTGTTCGGGGTAGCTCACCCAATAGGGCACAGGGAGCAGGACTTCATCCCCCGTTTCAAAGAGCGCTTCGGAGATATGATAGAGAGCTTGTTTGGCCCCGCTGGTGACTAAAATATTCTCGGCAGTGTAATCGGTCTTATAGTTCTGATTGTAGCGATAAGCGATCGTCTCGCGCAACTCTATAATCCCGCTGTCGGCGGTATATTTAGTGAAGTTCTGGGCGAGGGCTTGGCGAGCGGCTTCTTTAATGTGCTCTGGCGTGGAGAAATCGGGCTCGCCGGGCCCAAGATCTATCACGTCCACGCCGCGACGCTTGAGCTCTTCGGCGGCGCGTTTGACGGCCATCGTCGCCGACGGCGTAATAGAATTCACTCTGGCAGCAAAAGACGACATAGTTCTCCCTTCTTCGTAATCTATATATAGAGCGCCATTCTAGGCCATAGACGCGAGAGTAGCAAGCGTTACGAATCTAATAGATGTGATTTGGGCAACTGACAAGGACATCCGTCTGCGCTATACTGAAAATTAGATGTGCATAAGGAGGTCGGTATGAAAACGCGTATCTTTCTAAGTCTGGTCGTACTGTGGGGGGTCACTGCTTCGGCGCAGACGTTTGACGTGACGATCTCGGCCAGTCTGCCCTTTACGGCCGCGGGGCCTTCTACCGAAGGGTTTACAGCAGCCGTAGAGGCCGGCACAGATTGGGAAGGTTGGAAGATAAAAGCCAGAGCCGATCTGGGGCTCATGCCCTTTAAGTTCTCGACCCTGACTCTGACTTCGAGCACGACGTTCTATGGCATCTCTATTCACGATGTCGCTGTGATAGACTTTCAAAATCCCGTGCAGGAGAGGCTAACACTGAGCACAACTGTTGACCAATTTCAGCTCTCTGCGGTCTTCACCTACAGTTACCCGTTGGTGGAATTTTGGAAGATCAACTTTGGAGATGTGACCGTGAGCGCTGCAGCGACCAGCGCGGAGGGTGTAAGATTCTCCAGCGCCACGACGATGACGCTGCAGGGTTTTGCCAAGCAAGTCTTCAGCGTGGGTCTGTCCGTGCAGGGAGTCTCGATCTCGCGCACGACGGAGCTTACCAAAGCGGGCTTAGCTACAGAGAGATGGCATATGGCGCTCAGCTTAGGAGGCTTTTCGCTGACGCGCACGACCGTGTACACAGCCGAAGGCTTCGCCTCGGACACGTTCACTGTGGGCAAGCAGTTTGGTGAGTATGCGTTCATGGGCAGAACTCTCTTCGACAAGACGGGTTGGGCCAGTAAGACCATCATGCTGAGCACGGTCTACCAACAGATTGATCTCTCGACTACTTTGGTGATGACACCCGTTGGCTTTAAGGGCGGTTCCCTGAACATGAGTAAGACGATCACGGGAATTAAGTTCTGAAGCCGTTCTTCAAGACAAGAGCTGACAGCGGATTAATTCGCTGTCAGCTCTGTTAAGCTCGCAAAACAGATCGCACCGCGCGAATATCCGTCTCGATCTGCACTCTCAGCGTTTCTAAAGAATCAAAGCGCTGATCCTCTCGCAGATGCTTCAGTAAAGCGACTTCAAGCTCAACCCCATAGAGGTCTTCTTCCGTGTCGAAAAGATGCACTTCGATGCTTGGACTGGCGTCGGCAAATGTCGCCCGGCTCCCGATATAAAGCACGCCGTCGCGCTGGAAATTTCTCCAGAAGACCCGCACCGCATAGACCCCGGCAGCAGGCAAGAGAACTTCTTGGTCTATCTGGAGATTGGCCGTGGGATAGCCCAATTTTCGTCCGCGCCCATCCCCTCGGACGACCCGCCCAAAGAGCTTTGGAAGATAACCCAACAGAGCTTGCGCCGACTCCACACGCCCGGCCATCAGATGCTCGCGAATGGCCGTGGAGCTCACGGTCTCGTCTTGGACTGTCACTCTGGGAATGACTTCTGTCACGAAATCGTACTGCGGGCCAAGACGAAAGAGCAATTCGGCGTTCCCACGACGCCCCTTCCCGAAGCGCGCATCCGGCCCAATGACGATCGTTCGGGCACGGAGCTGTTCAGCCAAGATCTTCTGTACGAACGCCTCGGCCTCCATCCAGCCGACTTCTGGAAACTCTACGGCCAACAGAACCTCCACCGAGTTTTCCAGCGCCCTGAGCTTCTTCTCTATGGGCAGAATCAGTGACTTGGCAGCGCCCACGTAATTTTGCGGGGGTCTTCTGAAGACAAACGCAACACTCTGCAAGCGCTGCTCGCGCGCGCGTTGCACCGTGCGCTCTAACAACGCACGATGCCCCAGATGGAGTCCGTCGAACGTCCCCAGCGTGAGCGCCGTCTCGCGCTCGGCGCGAAAGTCAGCGAGTGTATAGATGGGCATGGAGGTACCGCTGAGCTTCCGTGACGACACGCTCTTGCACGTCGTGCAGCTCGCCGGGGATGACACAGCCGGCAGCTTGTTCGTGCCCGCCGCCGCCAAAGGCCCGCGCGATCCCGTTGACCGCTGCTCTCCCCTTGGAGCGCAGACTCACTTTGATCTTGCCGTTTTCCAGTTCTTTGAAGAGCAGCGCGATCTCTATGCCCTCGACGCTGCGCAATTCTTCGACAAGGCGTTCCGTCTCATTGAGCGTCGTATTCGTCTGGCGAAAGGCTTCTTTCTCGATAGAGCTCCAGATGATCCCGTCGCGCACCTGCGCGCTCTGTAGAACGCAGCCCAGCAACTTCAGCTCGGCTAGGCTGCGGCGCTCATAAATTTCAACGGCGATCTCGCGGGTGTTAATTCCGTATTTTAAGAGTTCGGCAGTCACTTGGAGGACGGCGCTGGTGACGTTGGAGTTGCGAAAAGAATCGGTGTCTACGACGATCCCGGTGTAGAGACAGATCGCGATCTCGCGGGTGATTTTCAGCCTCAAATACTGGGCAAGTTCGTAAAGCAATTGGGTCGTAGAGGCGGCTTCTTTCACGAAGTTGACGTGCCCATAGCGCGGGTTGTCGCGATGGTGATGATCAATGTTTATGATAATCTGGCCTTCGCGAAAGCGCTTGAGCGCGTCTTCTCCGACGCGGCTGAGGTCGCCACAGTCAACGACGCACCAGACTTCGATCTCTTCACTGGGGATCTGGGTCGGATGGACGACCGCAGAAGATCGAGGGAGGAAGCGCAAGCTGGGCGGGACGAGATCTCGGTTGGCCACCCAGACTTCTTTGTTCAGTTGTTCCAGCATCAAGGCGAGCGCGAGCTCGCTGCCGATGGCATCTCCCTCCGGCCCGATGTGCGAGAGAATGCCGAAACGCTGGTGAGCGTCAATCACGGACTTGAGTTCCTTGAGCATGAACGACCTTTCTAATCCCCTTAGGGCAAACAGCAGCATTTATTTAGGAAGACGCTGGTCTGCCCCTACCAAGGGGATATGCTTATTTTACGGTAGGACGTTGAGAATCACCAGTCGCTGATGTCCTTGGCGCAGACTGGTGTAGATAATGCGCTTGCCGTCTGGAGACCAAGCCGGATAGGAATCTCTGAACGGGTCGCGCGTCAGCCAGCGCCAGTTTTCCCCGTTGGCATCAAGCTGTGCGATGTCGGACTCGTCGCCGCGGAGCGCTTCGAACGCCAACAGAGCTCCATCATACGACCAAGCGGGACGCCAGTAGATGCCGTCGCCGGCTGTGAGCTTTTGTAATATTAAGCCGTTGGGGCGCACCGTATAGAGATCCCAGCTCCCTTCACGATAGGAAGAGAAAGCGAGGCGATCTCCGCGGGGAGACCAAGCCGGGAAGGCCTCGCGCCACGGGTCTTGGGTGAGGCGCTCGATCGTAAAACTCAGAGGGTCAAGCAGATAGAGATCGGGCCAGCCGTCGCGAAACGATTCGAAGACGATCTTGCCGTCGGGCGTCCAGCCGGGCTCCCAATCCGTAGCGCTGTGCTGAGTCAGGCGCGTGACGTTGGAGCCGTCGGCGTTCATCATATAGATTTCGTAGTTCCCGTCGCGCGAAGAGTAAAACGCGATCTTCGTGCCGTCGGGAGACCAGCGCGGGCTCAGATCTCCCGCGCGATGCGCCGTGAGTCGTCTGAGTTCGGTGCTGGGCACGAGTTGGAGCGAGTAGATCTCAGCGTTACCGTCGCGGTCGGAGACGAAGACGATCTTGCGCCCATCGGGAGACCAATGCGCGTTCCAATCGTCAAAATTGGTCGTCTGGCTTGGAGCAGTGTTATGAGAGATCGTTAAGCCTATGAGCGTCATCAGCATCAGCGTATATCTGGTCATACATGCTGAGTGTAACAGACGGCCATCTCGGAGTGCAAATCTCCGTGCGAGTCACTACAATACTCTTAGATTAACTCCGGAGGTGTTGTTCCATGCGTGATCCGTTCGCGCGCCGTGACCATGACTTCGAGCCCTCGTACCGTCGCCCTGACTGGCGCGACCTGCAGCGACAGTTAAACCAGTGGGGCAATCGCTTTTTATGGTTGCTCTTGCTAGTCGTCGTCACTCTATGGCTCGCCAGCGGCGTCTATGCCGTCGGCCCGTCAGATATAGGACTGGTCAAACAATTTGGACGATATGTGCGCTCCAGCCAACCCGGACTCCACTGGCGTCTCCCCTACCCCATCGAGAGCGTGGTGGTCATCAGTCGAGACTTGGTGAGAACCGAAGAGATCGGCTTCCGCACGGAGCAGTTCGCGCCGGCGCAGAGCTATCGCGAGATCCCCGAAGAGGCCCTGATGCTGACCGGAGACGGCAATATCACTCACGCAGAAGTCGTCGTGCAATACCAGATCAAAGACCCGGAAGATCTCGCATTTCAGATCATCAGCGCGAGCGATTTAGTGAAACAGACGGCGCAAGCGGTCATCCGCGAGCGCATCGCTTTGAGAACCATAGATCAGACGCTCACCACCGACCGCGATATCATCGCCATCGAGACCCAGCAAGAATTACAGAAGCTGCTCGACCGCTATAACTCTGGGATTCGCGTCGTCAATGTCCGCCTCCAAGATGTCAAGCCGCCGCGCCCGGTGGCCAACGCCTTCGATGATGTCAACAGCGCATTGCAAGACAAAGAGCGCAAGATCAACGATGCCAATAAATACAGGAACGATATCCTTCCGCGCGCGCGCGGCGACGCTCAGCGCATTCTTAACGAGGCCGAAGCGTACAAACAGACGCGCATTCTGCAAGCCCAAGGCGATGTCGCTCGCTTTGTTGCCGTCTGGGAACGCTATCAGCTGGGCAAGGAGGTCACCGAAGCGCGACTCTATATCGAGACCATGGAAGAGATCTTTCCCAGGCTTCAGAAAGTTGTCTTAACTCAAGGGACCGGCAACGTGCTCAGTCTCCTGAGCTTACAAGAGCTCATTAACAATAAGAAAGAGGGTGAACGACGATGATGCGTCTGCTGATCTTCGTGGGAGCGATCGTTCTGGGGATCGTCGCGTTCAATTTAGTAGCGTTCACGGTGGACGAGACCGAGCAGGCCGTGGTGCAAGAATTCGGTCGGATCATGCGTGTCATCCGCGAGCCCGGGATCTACTTCAAGACGCCCTTTGTGCAGAACGTCGTCAAACTGGAAGACCGGTTGCTCAGCTATGACATTCGTCCGCAGCCCATTATCGCTTCGGACAAGAAGCGCTTGATTATAGACAATTACGCACTCTGGCGGATCGTTGACCCTAAGCGTTTTGTCGAAACGATGGGCGGAGATATCACCCGTGCGCAGCAGCGTCTCGACGATGTTGTCTACTCCAATCTGAGAGATATTTTCGGCAAACAGACGCTCACGGATATTATTCAGCGTTCGGGCTATCTGGATGAAGTCATCCGACTGACGCAGCAGCAAGTTCAAGAGTTCGGCATCGAAGTGACGGACATTCGCATCAAGCGGGCAGACCTGCCCGAAGAGAACGAGCAAGCCGTCTACAGCCGCATGATCAGCGAGCGCGAGCAGATCGCCACGGGGATTCGCGCGCAGGGCGACGAAGAGGCCCAGCGCATTCGCGCGGAGGCCGGGCGCGAGCGTGACATTATCGTAGCTGAAGCGCGCAAGCGTTCGGAAGAGCTGCGCGGCGAGGGCGACGCGCAAGCCGCTGAAATATACGCCAAAGCCTACAACCGCGATGCGCAGTTCTATCGCTTCTGGCGGACGCTCGACTCCTATAGAAAATCGTTCAACGCGCAAGACACGCTGGTGCTCTCGACCGATTCGGACTATCTGAAGTACTTTGAGAATATGCTGCAACGGAAATGACCTCGCACCCTTAACCCCTCTCCCCTTGATGAGGGGAGAGGGGGTCTCTAAAATCCCAAAACAGACTCCGGGCGCAGATAGTGACAGGTGTAGCCGTTCGGCTGCTTTTGCAGATAATCTTGGTGTTCTTCTTCGGCCCGCCAGAACGGTCTGGCCTTCTCGATCTGCGTGACAATCGGCCCGCCCCATTTGCTGTATTTGTTCAGACGCCCTATGAACTCTTCAGCTGTCTTACGCTGCTCCTCAGTGTGATAAAAGATCGCCGAGCGGTACGAATCACCCAGATCATTGCCCTGACGGTTGAACGTTGTCGGATCGTGCATCCGAAAATACCAGTGCAGCAAGTTCTCAAAGCTTATCTGATCCGGGTCGTAGATCACTTTCACTGCTTCCGCGTGCCCCGGATGATGGCGATAGGTCGCGCTGGGGACTTTCCCGCCGGTGTAGCCGACCTCGGTGTAGAGCACGCCGGGGATCTTGCGCAGAATCTCTTGCATCCCCCAGAAGCAGCCTCCGGCAAGATAGACGACTTCGCGATTGGGGGCAAGCCCAGCTAAGATAAACGGCTCGAGATGGCGCGCGTAGCCCGCAGCTTCCATCTGGGCAACGGGTATGAAGTGCAAAGATGCTGAGTTGATACAGTAGCGCTTATATGTGGGCGGCGGGCCATCATCGAAGATGTGCCCTAGGTGCAAATCGCCGTGCTTGGAGCGCACTTCCGTGCGTACCATTCCGTGTGAACGATCTATCTTCTCGACGATATTATTGACTTCAATGGACTTGGTGAAGCTGGGCCAGCCCGTGCCCGAATCGAACTTGTCTAGTGACGAGAACAACGGCTCGCCGCTGACGACATCTACATAGATGCCCGGCTCGTGGTGATCCCAATACGCATTCTGAAAGGGCGGCTCGGTGCCGCAGTTGCAGACGATCTCAAACTGTTCGGGCGTCAGACGCTTCTTCAGTTCTTCCCGCGAGTGCTTGTAGTACTGAGACATAGCCTCATCAGCCTCCTGTTGGTACTATTATAACTAGCTGGGCTGTCACGGACTGAAGTTGGCGCAAAGAGCCAGTATTCCCGAATAACAAAGTTGATAATACACCATGAACGCACCGGCAAAGATCAAGATCAAAGAGTTTAAGAGACGCGTCGGAAGTTCCCAGCCTCTGAGCTGAAAGAGAAGACTGAGCACCAGCGCAGGGGCTAATATCAAGAGCAAGAGCTGGTTGTTCTCGTAAGACGTCACAGAACCCCAACCGTTCTGCCAAGAGATATATAAGAGCGATACGGTCGAGACGGTCAAGCCCCCCAGCGCCCACTTGAGCGGCACCGTCCGATCCATCCCGCCTCTAGTGAACGCAAGCCCTAAAGAGAGCAAGAGCATCATCATGGTCATGCCGAATGCGTACGCGAGAAAACTGAGCGATCCGACCCAGCCAGCCGCAAGAGATTGCAAGATCACCGCGAGAAAGACGGAGAGCGTGCAGCCGCACGACGCAATCGCATAGCCTATCCCGTACAGATAGTAAAACAAGAGGCGGGAACGATCCTTGCCGAGGCCGTAGACGCGCCCCGCCATCGCTGTGAACGGCATGGTCGTTTCGTGGGCAAAGAGCAGTTTTACTCCCATGGCGGTCAGCAACAGACCGACGAAGGCAGCCATCCAAGGCAAGTAACTGCCTACGGCCGTACTGATAGCAACTACGGCAAGCCCAACGACGATAAAGACCGTAAAAAAACCGGCGCTCACGATCAAGCCCAACTTGAGTCCGTGCAGCCCGCGTCGCATAACGTCATCGCTGCGCGCGTTCGCCTCGCTGCGCAAGTAATGGGAGACGTACGAGGGCAGCATCGCAAAGCCGCACGGATTCAAGAAAGCGAAGATCCCGGACTGCAAGGCCCAACCCAGCAAGCTAAGATCGATGTTCATAGAGTGGTGCGTAGCAGAGTCCATCACAGATCCGGCTTGCCGTCGCCGTCCAAATCTACGATGACCTGATCGACCTTCCCATCGAGATCGGCGTCTATGATCACGATCTGAGGTTTTCCGTCACGACGAAGATCAACGCGAATGCTCTTCAAGAGTTTCTCGTTGCTTTGGGTGACAGTCTCCAGGGTAACGCTCTTCGGCGCTGCCAAGCCGCGCGCCACCCTCTTGAACAGAAGCGCTGTAGTCTCAAGCTTGCCGTCGCGATCGGCATCTATGCGCGCGCCGTCGGCTCTCCCATCGGCATCGGCGTCAATGAGTTCAGCGTCCGGCTTGCCGTCGTTGTTCTTGTCCGCAGCTTTCAGTACTTTGACGTCAAGCCCCAGCGGGATTAAATCGCTCTCAAAGAGTCTCGTGGCGATCTGCAGCGCCAGCCGATCGGTCTCAAGCCCGTCCTTCTGTGTGCTGTGCCGAATGAAGCCTTGAGGATCAACCCAGACGGATACATCGGTGCTCGGTATTTTATAGAGCCGAGTGACCGCCCCTTCTTTGTCGAGCACAACGGGATAAGTGAGCTTGAAATCTCTATAGAACTGGCGAACCAAGTTCGCATCTTCGAGCATATTGATACCCAAGATGACGACTTTATCACCGTAGGCTTGATAAAACTCTTGTAAGCCAGGGATGACACGACGGCAGACAGGGCACCACGTCGCCCAAAAGTGCAGAAAGACCGCATGGTCCTTAAACGCCTCGGGGAATACAACGATCTTGCCATTTAGGTCTTCCAGCCTGAACGGGGGCGCGACTTGGCTCTGTTGCGCCGTGCCCAGCCAGAGACCGCTGATGAAAACTACCCCTGCGATGACCAACGAAATCGGCTTTGCGAATTTCATCTGAAAACCTCCTGTATATTTACTTATTCCAACACGGCTAAATAAACATAGCACCTCCATTCTTATCGCTCCGTTTCACGATAGAGCGCTGTCGCCGGATAAAACGCAACCCACGCGAACCAATATGCCTTGTGGCCGTTGAGCCTTGGAAGTTTTTCGCCGGTTGCTTCATTCCACAAGAAATTCTCTGCCAGCTTCCAGAGTTGCCCCGCTTCGTCTCGAATCTCTCCGTTGGCTTCACGCCGCAAAATCACGCCTGCGCTCGCGTAAGCACGCACAGCCCCCCCTTGCTTCCAGTAGTCCATCCCTACGATTCCATCCTCGACGATAATGGCCAGATCCCTCACAGCGTCATTCAAGATTCCTCGTTCCCGCAGAAGCTCAAGGGGATAAGCTATCGCTTGTCCATCGAGCAGAAGCCCGTAGACCCAATCTTTGGGAGCAAGCCGTGCGTCGCGCTCGATGACGGGGAAGAACGTCTCGGAGCTCTGACGGTACTCACGATAGGCCGAGCCCGGAGAGTAGAGCTCTCCTCCCCCTGAGCCGATGATCTGCGCTTGGCCTGAACGCGCTGCTTTTATCAAGGGAGCGAGCACGGTCGTCTCTGGATGCTCTGTCTTCCATCGGGACCAAGTCGTCTGCGTCAAGGGCAACGCCTCTAACTGTAGGTCTTCTTGAGTGGCCAGCGATCCGACGACCGGCTCTCCCAGAAAATTGATCCACAGTGTCTTCGTCTCCGCATCGTACATTAATTTATTGCTCTTATATAACAGTCCCGAAGTCCCAAAAGACAAGACGCGCCCATTATTGATGCGTCGGCTATATAAAATGGCGGAACCGCAGAGCGTGCAGTACGATAAGACTATCGGCTCGCCGCCGAGTTCGTCGTTCACCAGTTCGTGCCAGTCGAGAAAGCGCAGGGGATAGGCGCGAGCTTCGCCATTCAGATAGACCCCGAAGATCATCTCGCCCTCTTGAAGATATTCAGCTTCAGCAACCGAAATAACCTTGGGCATATTCAGTGCTGCAATACTGTCTTTGGCCACTCCTCCCCAAACGACATGCTCCAGCGGAATAGTGTGAGTCACTCCGGGATAGAGAAACTCTTCGAACGATGGGACGAGGTTTCGGAAGAGTTGGATCTTCCAAACGAGGAATTCCAGCGGCGCTTGGGGGTGCAAGCTCCACCATCGCTCGAATTCGCGCGCCCATCCGTCTATCTCGTAAGACCACGCCAGACCACTCAGTTCTTGGTAGGCCGAGACCAGATCTTCATAGATCGGCGAGAAGGGCGACTCGAACTGCAAAACCTCCAACAGATAGGGCGCTGCCGGCGTGATCTTCAGACGAGCTAACGCTTGCGCCGCTTCGGCGCGCAGAGCCGCGTAGGGATGGTTCAACAGTCCTACCAAGAGCTCAAAGATTTCATCGTGTGGTATAGGCGTCTGGGGGAGAGATGTCTGCCATCTGAAGAGAAATTCTTGCACGTCAAAATTCTCCCGCAGTGACGGAGACTCCAAACTCCGCCGTACTTGCTCCAGAGCGATTTCCTCTTGCTCTCCGGCAGGTCGAGCGGGAGCGTGGAACCATCTCCAATAGACAGCGCCGCTTCCAACTACGAAAGAGAGAAAGAGTATCGCGAGAAACAGCCATTTTCTGCGTATAATCTTCATACGATCTCCTGAGATCATCATAATCTTGACATAGAGATACGAGCAGATCTTCTTCTTGGATCCCTCAGCGCGAAGTAGCCAGCATGAGCGCTGGACCCTGAGGACAATGAGCGCGGCTGCTCTTGGGCTCTTGCGTGACCAGCACCGTGTCAAACTCCGAAGGTCTGCGCACAGCCAGCCAACCCCAGCCCAGCTCTTGTAATTTTACAGTGCCTCCAGTCAGGCACTCTTCGCCTCGCTTGAACCAGAGATGAATTTCAGAGTCCGGCGGCAACTCCGGAACGTCAGCCACCAAGATCACGAGCGCGTTTTCTTCCGGTAATCTGTAGATACATCCCCACGGCGGGTGGCCGTCGGGGCCTAGCGGAGCTTCGGGAGCGGGCCCCAGAAGCTGAGTTCCCAGCGGACAAGAACGAGCCTTTGATACGGGAGAGAGCGCTGCTTCGAGTACTCGTTCCAAGTGCTCTACGCGGCTTGTCTGCAGCCAACCGAAGGCCAAGAGGAGTAATAGGCTGGCTGCTGTCAGAATCGGTGTCCACGCCGGCGATCTCAGCCAGCCGAACCAGCGATTCTCGGTGCCCTGTCTTCGTCCAACGCCGATCTTCATCAGAACGTTTGCTTTCAAACTTCGCGGAGCCTTTGTCTGAGGGACAAGCTGAGCTGATCCGAGCAACAGCCCCACGATCTCCAGATACTCGTCCGCCCGCTTCTGACAAGACAAGCACTCTTTCAGATGTCGCTCGATGGCAGTGATCTGCTCAGGCTCCAGAGCGGCGAGCGCGTAGGCTTCGAGCAGTTCTTCGATCTCTAGGCATGTCATAATTTAAGAATCCCTTCTCTAGCAAAAGCGTCTTTTAATTTCTGGACTCCCAGACGTACTCGCTTTTTCACCGTTCCCAGGGGGATCTTCAATTTCGTGGCGATCTCCGATTGCGTGAACCCTTCAAAGTACGCGAGCACTATCACCGCTCGCTGCTCCGGCGGCAACTCTGCGAGCGTTCTTGTGATGACCGTGTTGCGCACGGCACTTTGCAGATGCTGGTCAACGCCGGGGGCATCATCGGGAATACGTTCTATCACCAGATCAATCTCTTCAGTCACCGATGTGGCTTCTCTCTTATGTCGTTGTCGTCGCAGTTCATCAATCGCCCGATGGCGCGCCATGCGGAGCAACCAACTCGGAAAAGAACCGCGCGTCGGATCAAACTGCTTCGCTTTTTGCCATAGCGCGACAAATGTCTCTTGCGTGACCTCTTCAGCCGTCTCGCGTCCGAGCATACGCGTGGTGAGCGAGAAGACAACGTCCACATAGCGGTCATAGAGCACCTCAAAGGCACGCCGATCTCTCTGGCAGATGCGTTCCACTAAGACGACGTCTTCGTGTTTCATGCTGCGCACCCTCATAGTACGAATACCGTGTGCTGATTGGATCCCTTTGGCACAATATGCTTCAACTATTATAATACAACGGTGATACACCGTGAAAATTTTTAGGCTGTTTATTCTTACAGGGCTTCTTGGACTCGTCGGCATCTCCAATGCCGCACAGCAACAAACTGTCACAGTTATTCTCGACTGGCTCCCCAACCCCAATCACGTCCCGCTCTACGTCGCGCAAGAGACGGGCTTCTTCGCTGCCGAGGGGCTTTCAGTTTCACTGCACTCGCCGACGGCGTTTGACCCCAGCGATCCTGCGAAACTCGCCGCGGCTGGCCGCGCCGATCTCGCCATCACGACGCCGATCAATCTCATCGTCATTCGCTCCCAGAACGTCCCCCTGACGGCCGTCGGCTCGCTGATTCAGAGGCCCCTTGGGGGCTTACTCGCGCTCAGGGAGCGCGGCATTCGCACGTTGGCCGACTTTAAAGGGCGTAAGATCGGTTACTCTCTGGAGCCCGAAGAGCCCGTCTTGTGGGCCGCAATGCTCGAAACAGCGGGCCTCAAGCCCGGAGATTACACACTCATCAATGTTGGATTTGACACGCTCCCAGCATTGCTTACAGGACAGGTGGACGCCATCGGCGCGTTCAGAAACGTCGAGAAAATCTTAATAGAAACCCAAGAGAAGAAAGAGACCGTTTTTTTCGCTTTTGAAGAGCACGGCATCCCTGATCACCCGCAGCTCGTCTTCGTTGCCAACGAGACGGTGACACAGCAGAAGTCAGAGTTACTCAAGAAATTCTTGCGAGCGGTTGCGCGCGCCGTCGCGCTGACGCTCCAAGACCCCAATCGCGCTTTTGCGCTCTTTCTCAAAGCCAATCCCGATCTGCAGCGCGAAGCCGATCTCAACAGAAAATTCTTTGATGCGACGCTGGCGCTCTTTGCCGGAGCGCCGTGTCACAACCAATTAGAGAAATGGGCTCAGCTTCAAAGCTTTCTCTTTGCCAAGAAGCTGATCGTCCGCACGAGCGACTTGGCAAAACTCGTCACTGTGGGGCTTCTCCCGCCGGAGTGTGGCCGATGATCAAGATCGGGTTCTATCAGTTCTGTCCAACGTTCGGCGAGGTGCGCGCCAATTTACATAAGATCGCCGAGGCGTTAGAGAAAATTGAAGCAGAGATACTTGTATTGCCAGAGCTGTGCACGACGGGGTATCTCTTCACGTCGCCAGACGAAGTGAGTGAGCTTTCCGAGCCGATCCCCGGCCCGACGACGCACTTTTTAGAGAAGATAACACGACGCAAGAATCTATGGCTCGTGCTGGGCATGGCCGAGCGCGATGAAATTTCAAAGCGCTGTTACAACTCTGCTGTGTTGATCGGGCCTGACGGTCTGAAGGCCGTTTATCGCAAGCCCCATCTCTTTCTCGAAGAGAAACTCTATTTCACTCCCGGCAACACGCCCTTTAGAGTGTATGATCTGGGAATTGCCAAGATCGGCATGTTGGTCTGTTATGATCACTTCTTCCCGGAAGCGGCGCGTGCGCTGGCTCTTCAAGGAGCGCAGATCATCTGTCATCCGTCGAACTTAGTGCTGCCCGGCCGGGGGCAACAGTTGACGCATGTCCGTGCTATTGAGAACAGAATCTTTTGGGTGCTTGCCAATCGCTATGGCACAGAAGAGCGTGAGGGGAAAAAGCTCACATACACAGGGGCAAGTCAGATCGTCGCGCCCAACGGCGAGCTTTTGGCACAAGCCGAGCCCGACGGAGAGTCTGTGCAGATTGTCAAGATCAGCTCTGCCCAAGCCGACGACAAGAGAGTGACGGCGATGAACGATCTTTTTCAAGACCGCAGGCCGGAGTTGTATAATATCGCGTAAGCACGGAGGGTATTTATGCAGAACTGGCATGACCGTATCTCGATCAATCCAAACGTGTGCTTTGGCAAGCCCTGCATTAAGGGAACACACATCTGGGTCTCGCTGATTGTGGACAATCTCGCTGCGGGAGCTACGGAAGAAGAGATTCTTGAAGCTTACCCGTCGTTGACCCGTGAAGACATCCGAGCAGCACTGGCCTTCGCCGCAGAGATGGCCCGCGAGCGATATATCCCAATCCCATTGACTACGAATTGATGAAACTGAAGCTCGATGAAAACCTAGATACACGCTTGTCAGCTCTCCTAAAGCAAGCAGGACATGATGTGCTGACAGTTCGCGACCAAAGTCTTCTTGGCATCGAAGATCAAGCTCTGTACGAGCTTTGTATCCGAGAGCGCAGTGTATTGGTTTCTCTAGATAAAGATTTCTCCAATGTGTTACGCTTTTCCCCACGAGGGACACCAAGGCTCGTGGTCCTACGCGGGCCGGATGATGTCTTTCTTACAATGCGGATTTTGATCCAGACATTGATACAGGCTTTAGCAATTGTAGGAAAATCGAAATCCCCTTGATTTGCCCAAAATGCTCTTGTAAACTGTAAATAATTATTTTCTAACTCCAAAGAGGTGACTATGGCTGTCGCACAGACCCGTTTTCAGAATGCGTTCGAGCAGAAGATCTATAGCTTTCTCGAAAAATTTGCCGAAGAGGGACAGATTACGCTCTCCGGCGGCGCGGACTACTTTCTCGCCGGCCAACAGATCGACGCGGCCTTTGACTACGAGAACTATCGCGTCTTAATCGAGTGCAAAGACAAAGACGCACCGGTCATCTCGCTCCTAGAGCCGATCAACAAGCTCTCGTCGGTCATCGCCGAAGCACGCCGAACCGAACCTCACAAAGCACATTTCGGCGTCATCGTCGTCAATTTCGATTGGGCGGAGATCAAGCCCGAAGACGTCCAAAAAGCCAACTCCCAAGGACTGAAAATCTGGACAGCCGAGCGCGTGCGCTTCTATGACAAATTGACCGAGGCGCTCAACCCCGACTTGGCGTTGCTCTCGCTCTTCAAAGACGAGTTCGGCGTCACCCGCGACACAGACAAGACCATCTCCGTCCCAGCGATCAAGACGACGCGCTTTGGCAAAGACCTTCTCACTTTCGAGTTAGAAGCATCAAGACTGATGCCCTTGGCGTATGTCTTTCGCCTCGCCGATCCTCACACCGAAGCCTATCAAAGGATGATTGACAAAGACCGTCTCATGGATATCGCTGCGGAGCTTTCCAAAGAGAAGCTCGAGGTGAATTTCCCCAATAATATCATCGTCAGTTTTGAAGAGGGTGTACGCTGGGAACAGAGCAACGGCAACGTCGGCACGCTGCATATCCCTGAACGCTATGGGATCGCCTGGGTGATTGACGGTCAGCATCGGCTCTACAGTTTCTGTAAGTTAGAGAACAGAGAGATCGCCGAGAATTTTAAGCTCGTCGTCACGGCCTTTCAGAACCTCACCAAGGCCGAGCAAGCGACGGTCTTTCGCACGGTCAACAATAAACAGAAAAAGATCAACGCCAACTTGGTAGACTTCTTGTTGAGCAAAGAGATCGCTACGGATGACCCACGCTCGATGGCTGCCAGAGTTATTATACGTTTCCACGAAGAAAAATTCTTTGACTACGACGTGGATTGCGGCTTCAACGGGGGACTGCTCAAGCTGTCGAGTCTGTGCAGCGGGCTGGTCCGTCACAGCTTGATTGGGCGATCTAAGGGCTTGTTGCAGAAGACCCCTAAAGACGAATCCACGCCCTATCACGTTTTGAAGCAATATCTCCTGGCAGTGCAAGAAGCGTTCCCCACAAACTGGAAGAAGGAAAATTCTTTCGTGCAGAGCAACGCCGGGCTGAATATCTTCTTTGCGCTGCTGAAGAAGATCGTGCGTCACATGGGAACTCCCAAAGAGAAGCTCGACGAGCTGCGCCAGAGGGACTTTGAGAAGTATCTTGAACCGTTGAAGCTGACGAAGTTCACCGATGAGCTGAAGAAGTTTGCCGCGACGGAGTCGGGCCGAGCGGCCGTTGTCAAGATGCTTTCGGGCAAGATCGAACAGAGATTTAAGGACTTTATCGAGCTGTGATGGATGAGCGCACTCTTCTCGATGCAGCCGCAGATCTGTTCGCTCGCCAAGGGCGGTTGATCGAGCTTGCGTCTTCAGGTCGAGCCGTCTTCGTCGGCGACACCCACGGCGACTTGGAAGCCTCTCAGATCGTCATCGAGCACTATCTGAATTCTGAGACGACACTCGTCTTCTTGGGAGACTACGTAGATCGCGGGGCGCAGTCTTTAGAGAATATTCTCTTTCTGTTGGAGCAGAAACTGAAGCACCCAGAGAATATTTTTTTATTGCAGGGCAATCACGAGGGCTGGAAGTACACAGAATTCTCGCCGGCAGATTTTTGGCAGAGTCTCTCTGAAGAGCGGCGCGCCCGCTTCGCCGAGACGCTCGCTTTGCTCCCTCTAGCCGTCGCAACTCCCAACGGCGTGCTCGCTGTCCACGGGGGCTTGCCCGACGTACAGACCCTCTCTGAGATCAATCAGATCGAGCCGGGTTCGGAAAACTGGCGCGCGATCACGTGGGGCGACTGGCAGGAAGTTTCGGGCTCCTATCTGGAGGATCAGGGCAGCCGGCCCCAGTACGGAGAAGCGCACTTCCGTGAAATCATGCGCAGACTCAATAAGAAAATCTTGATTCGCGGCCACCAGCCCCACGCGCCGCGCTACCTCTTCGACAAGCGTTGTCTGACGCTCTTTACGTCGTCGGCCTATCCCGTCCCACGGACGGTGGCGATCTCAGATTTAGCCCAACCTATCCAGAAAGCTGACCAACTCACCATCAACACGCTCTAATAAGACAATTGGCGACCGAACCGCAATCTGACCTCGCCCTCACCCCCTCTCCGACACGGAGAAGGGAGCGCCCACCGCAAGATGACGAGCTTGCGTACGCTAATTTACGAGAATCTGGCTTGAATGACCTGCCCTTTGGGCAAAGCATCACGCTACAGGGTCCTTCACTTGCGCCCCACCCACCCTTTGTAGTAACTTAGGACGTATCTCCAAAGATAAAGGGAGCGATTCTCTATGCGACCGAAGGTCTCGATTATCGGCGCCGGAGCCACCGGCGCGACGATGGCCCAGCGCCTCGTCGAAAAGAATCTTTGTAATGTAGTGATGCTCGACATCCCGGAGCGCGAAAACCCCACCAAGGGCAAAGCACTAGATATGCTCCAAGCCGGTCCGCTAGCCGGCTTCAGCTCGAGAGTGATAGGCACCAGCGATTACAAAGAGATAGCGAACTCCCAAATTGTTGTTATCACCGCTGGGATTCCCAGAAAACCCGGCATGACCCGCGAAGATCTTATCAACACCAACACCAAGATCGTCAGAAGCTGCGCCGAGCAAGCCGCCAAGCACTCCCTCAACGCTGTGCTCATCATCTTCAGCAACCCTCTGGACGCGATGGTCCACGTCGCGCACAAAGTGACGCAATTCCCCAGAGAGCGAGTGATTGGCCAAGGCGGAGCACTGGATTCGGCGCGCTGGAGGACGTTTATCGCGCTGGAGCTAGGAGTCTCTCCCGAAGACGTGCAGGGCTTAGTGCTTGGTGGCCACACCGACGTGGGGATGGTCCCGCTGCCCAGATATTCGAGCGTCGCGGGGATTCCCCTCACCGATCTGCTCGACTCAGAGAGAATCGCCAAGATCGTAGATCGGGCGCGCAAGGGCGGGACAGAGATCGTGCAGCTCTTGGGCGAGGGCAGCGCCTATTATGCGCCCTCGGCGGCCGTGATCGAGATGATCGAGAGCATTCTCTTAGACCAGAAGAGAATCATTCCCAGTTCGGTGCTCTTGCAGGGGGAGTATGGTCTGAGAGACGTCTTCTTGGGAGTGCCTGTCGTCTTGGGCGCCCGCGGCGCGGAGAAAATTATAGAGCTGAAGCTCAACAAAGACGAGCTGGCGCAACTTCATAAAGCCGCGGAGATCGTGCGCGAGACGGTCAGCAAAGTGCAGCTCTAAATGAAGGGGAGGAAAGAAAGATATGTGGTACGGCTGGCAGGAACAGATCGCTCTGATTATTCTCGCTGGCATTGCTGCCGTGATCATAGGGACCCTCTTGATGCGATGGTTATGGAACACCACAATCCCAGCGCTTTTCCCAAAGGCTGTGGAAACAGGGCAAGTCAATGCGCAGATTGACTATGTGACGGCGTTCAAGTTGCTTGTGTTTCTCGTATTAGTAGCCCTCGTCTTTTGATAACGATAGGGAGGTGAATCTCATGTTCACACGCAGAGGGTTTCTTAGTTCGTCTGTCGCACTAGTTGGGCTCTTCCTACTTTCCGGTTGTCGCCACACGGTGCAGATCGGCTCGCCCACGCTGCTCTTTCGTCAGGGGGAGACCGGCTGCGGCACCGGCGACGGCAGCAGCGAGATCATCGGAGCACTGGGGATGATTCGCTTCTCCGGCGCGATGACCACGCCCGATCCTTGTCATCACTTGGAAGCCATGCTCGAAAGCACTAACGATCTCTTGATTGTGCACATCACGGCGCGGTCGGCGTTGGGCCCCGACGAGTTTTGCGTCAAGTGCATCGGTCGAGCTGCCTATAGCGGGGAGATCGCAGGGCTTCGTAAGGGGCACTATACAGTGAGAATTCTTCACAGCGAGCGCGAGATCAAGAGGGCAACCGTGATCGTCCATTGAATAAGCTGACAGCGGATTGCAATAGCAGATTAAGCGGATTCTCGTTATGGTTTCATTCACAGCACGCGGCGCTTGAATTCGACGCGCATCACTAGGCCCTTTTCTAGCGCTTCGCGGATGCAGTCGGCCCCATAAGTGAGATAGACCACCGGGAAGCCGATAAACTCTTCATTGCGGCGAAACGCTCTCAGCAGCGCGTGCCCGCCGGTGCTCAAAATCAGCGTGTCGCTGCGCTCGTCAATGCCGAGCCATTCGGCTTGCGCGTCCACGTGCTTGGGCGCGTAGTGCTTCCAGACCCCTCCGCCCAAGTGAGGGATTTGGGGAGCTGTTGCTGTGGCTAAAATCACCAAGGGCATGGTGGGGATCACGTCGAAGTCTCTCAGCGCGTCGAAGATCTTTTCAGTCGGGATGCGCTTCTCTTGCTGAGGAGCGTACTCAAAGACGAAGTGCCCCTCTTCAAAGCGCACGTGACGACGTCTCTTCTGTGCGTCTATGCCCTCGACCATAAACGTCTCTTTGGTGTATTTTGTCTCGGGCACGGGCATCTCCCAGAATGAAAACCCCTCGCGATAGAGGGCTTCTAACACATCTGCAATCAATGGCTGCAACGCGCGCGAGAAGGCGACTTCGGGAATGAGATCTATCTGAAGAAGCTGCAAGAGTTCTGAGCGTATTCTCAGGAGGCGCTCGCTGACCTGGCCGCGTCCGGCGTATTTGAGATAGACGGCATCGAGCTGATCGAAGCGAGCACGAAACGCCTCGCGGTTCTCTTCAGGCGCGCTCTTCATACGGTTCTGCCCATCTTTGAAGAATACATCGCGTTGATAAGAGAGTTCTTCTTGCAAGCTGGGTATGATCTGTGGATGCAGCATCTTGGGGTTGACGATCCCCAATTGCAGTGTATAGGCTTTCGGGGTGTCGTTTTCGGGGATATAGTTATCGTAAGCGCAGTTGATGACCTGAGTGTGCGCGAGCCCGGCTCTCTCTACAATTTGGGGCAACACGTAGTTGCTGAAAACCTCATCGAAGGGGAGGTTGGGGGTCAGATGAGAGAATGTACAGATTAATTCTGTGTTCTTGTAGATCTCTTTGATCTGGGGAAAGCGGCACTGGCGCGTGGCCCGTCCGGCGCGTATGACTTCGACGTTCTCTTGAACAATGCCTCGGAGATCTACCGAATCTATGACGTCGGTTTCTGCATGTGTACATCCCATAGATGCGCACTATCTTAGCACAGAGACTCAGAGAGAGCAAGAGATGGTGACGACCTGAACAACGCAAACGGGACCGCTTAGGCCACGACAAAGTGGATGACATCGCCATCTTGGACGAGATATTTCTCGCCGTGGCGATATAAGTGCCCCTTCTCGCGCAGCTTGGCCGGCGAGCCTTCTTTGACGAGTTCGTCCCAGCGCGCAACTTCGCATTGCACGAATCTCTCCGCGAAATCCGTGTGGATCTTCGCACCCGCCTGGGGTGCGTGTGTCCCCTGCGGCACCGTCCACGCACGCACCTCCGGGCCATCGGTCGTATAAAAAGTCACCAACTGCAATAACTCATAGCCAGCGCGAATCAATCTCTCCAAACCGGATTCTTCAATGCCCCACTCATGACGAAAGACGCGGCGCTCCTCTTCAGTCTCGGCGGCCTCGACGACTTCAGCTTCTAGGCGCCCGCGAATGATGACCGCTAGCGTGCCACGCGCAGCGGCCAGCTTCTCGACCGTCTTGGAGAACTCGTTCTCGCCCGCATCGCCGACGTTGGCGGCGAACAAGACGGGCTTGAGCGTGAGAGGGTTCAGCTCTTTGAGAAGAGGGCGTTCGTGCTCGTGAAGCGCTACAGAGCGAATCGGCTTGCCGTGCGCTAGAGCTTCTTGTAAGCGCAGATAGAAATCGTGTTCGGCTTTGATGCTCTTATCGCCCACTTTAACGCGCGAGGCCAGCGCCCTCGCGCGCTTCTCGATGGTCTCTAAGTCTTTGAGCATCAATTCTGTTTCGATGATTTCAATATCACGTTGGGGATCGAGCGCGCCATCTACATGAACGACGTTGGGGTCTTCAAAGCAGCGCACGACGTGAACAATAGCATCAACGTTACGGATCTCGGCCAAGAACTGATTGCCCAGTCCTTGTCCCTCGCTGGCGCCCTTCACTAAGCCGGCGATGTCCGTGAAGTGCAGCGTCGTCGGGATCTTCTTCTTCTCGGGGAAGAGCTTGTGTAGCTGATCCAATCGCGGATCGGGGACGGCGACGACTCCGACGTTGGCGTCAATGGTCGTAAACGGGTAGTTTTCGACCTTTGCGCCGGCGCTCGTGAGCGCGTTGAAGATCGTGCTCTTGCCGACGTTGGGCAGTCCGACCAACCCGCAACTGAAGCCCATGCCTAGCTCTTTGCGCCCTTGATCTCTTTGATGAAGTTTTCGCGGTCTTTGACGAAACGATCAATAGCGCGACTGGCCGCTTTCAGGGGAAGCTCTTCCAGACGCGCGTAGTGTGCGCTCATGTGCGCGTTGATATAGTCAATAAGCTCTTTCTCTTTGAGATTGGACGTGCGCAACTCTTTGCGCAGCCGTCCCACTTGTGCTTCTGTGGCCGGCGGCATGGACGAATACTCTTCGACGTCGTGTTTTTTATAGAGACCGAGGCCGAACTGATCGCCCAGAGCGCGGAAGCAGCGCTTGAGCGCATCGGAGACGGCTCCCTTCAAAGCCGTCTCGTGGGCGCGTGAGGGGTCGGTCTGGCTGATGCCGGAGCCGAAGCCCACGTCTTCGTGAACAACGTTGCCGATGCAGACGCGATACTCACAGAGATAGGCGACGCTATAGGTTCCCTCGGATTCGTCTTCGTAGATCTTTTCTAAGCGTTTGATCTCGCGCTGCCAGCCGCCGTATCCGAAGATTCTGTTGGCCGTCTCGATGACATCGTAAGTAGGCAGATACGTCAGTCCGTCGGAGCGGCGCTGCACGCGAGATTCATCTATGGGCTTCTGAAGCTCGGCGATCTGCTCCGGGGTGAAGAGCGCTCTTGAACTTCGCAGGCTCTTGCCCTCTTTGAACAAGTCCGGCATAGTAAGAATCACCTTCTTTCGTTATATTAAGTATGCGTCGTCCGAAGGCAAAGCGCAAGTTCTATATTTATAAGATTGCTTCTAGATTGACAGAACGGCGCTTTTGAGCTAAACTTTCGCAGCAGTTATGGAGAGGTGTCCGAGTGGACTAAGGGGCGTGCCTGGAGAGCACGTACCGGCGAAAGTCGGTCGTGGGTTCAAATCCCACCCTCTCCGCCCCAAGCTTCGCTTGATCTTCATCTTCGCCGGCTGTAAGCTGGCGAAGGCGAACGGTGCAGGCGAAGCCTGCTGGGGTCGGCTCGCTGTGGAGCGGCGGCGCAGGCCGACGAACCCCGCCAGGCCCGGAAGGGAGCAACGGTAAGACGGTCCCTGCGGGCGTCGTATCTGGAGCGGGCCGACCCGAGCTGATGAGACCTAAATCCAACTCTGTCTCTCTCCCTCTCCCTTCTAGGGAGAGGGCGCAGGGTGAGGGTCGAGGAAGAGGTCACAGAAGGAGGAACCATGCCGTCCGCCAGCCAGCGAGCCCGGACTGTCCAAGCCTCGCCCATCCGCAAACTCAAGCCGTTGGCAGACCAAGCCAAACGCGCCGGGAAGAGAGTCTATCACTTAAATATCGGCCAGCCTGATATTCCCACCCCCACAGAATATTTTGAAGGCATCCGCCACGCTGCTCAGGGTGTCTTAGCCTACAGCCCCTCTCAAGGATTAGATGAGACGCTCGACGCGCTCTCAGAATATTATCGAACGTTCGAGATCTCTCTTGGTCGCGAAGAATTGCTCGTCACTGCCGGGGGCAGCGAAGCGATCACATTTGCGCTCTTGGCTATCACCGACGTCGGCGATCAGATCTTAGTTCCTGAGCCGTTCTACACCAACTACAATTCTTATGCCCAGATCACAGGCATTCACATTGTGCCCGTCGAGACGCGCGCCCAAGACGGCTTCCGGCTGCCGGACAAAAAATCTATAGAAGCGAAGATCACCCCCAAGACGAAAGCGATACTCTTCTGCAATCCCGGCAACCCCACGGGCGTCGTCTACACGCGCGCTGAGCTGGAACTGCTTGCGGAGATCGCGCGCCGGCACAATTTCTATCTGATCTCCGATGAAGTCTATCGCGAGTTTACTTATGACGACGCTCAAGCCATCAGCGTCTTGCAGTTGCCCGATCTCGATGACCGAGCGATCTTGGTGGACAGCATCTCCAAAAGATTCTCGGCCTGTGGGGCGCGGCTGGGCGTGATCGCCAGCAAGAACGCTTCAGTGATGGAGTCGGCGTTAAAATTTGCTCAAGCGCGGCTCTCCCCGCCCACGCTCGAACAGTATGGGCTGATTTATCTCTTGAAGTCTTCACACTATCAAAACTTCGTGCGCGAGATGATCGCCGAGTTCGCGCGACGTAGAGACTTAGTCTATGCTGAGCTGCAGCAGATGCCGGGCGTTCTTTGCCCCAAACCCCAAGGGGCTTTTTACACGATCGCCAAGCTCCCCGTCGCAGAGGCCGAGCGCTTCACGCGCTGGCTGCTGACGGATTTCTCGCTGGACAACGAGACGGTGATGCTCGCGCCGGCAGCGGAATTTTACGCAACTCCCGGCAAGGGCCGCGACGAAGTGCGCATTGCCTATGTGCTCAACGTAGATGCTCTCAAGAGAGCCATGAAGATTCTGCGGGAAGGGCTGCAAGTGTATACGACTGAAAAGCGAGCGTGAACAGATAATATGTTGCTTTTAGGAGAGACTCTCCAACAGGCCCTGCGCCGCTACCCCCGTGCCGTCGCGACGCTTTGCGGCTCGACTCGTCATACCTACGAAGAATTCTATGAGCGCGTCTGCCGACTCGCCAATGGGCTGGCGGGCCTGGGACTGGAGAAGGGCGACAGAATCTCGGTTTTGATGCTCAACTGCCATCGCTTTTTAGAGATCTATTACGCCTGCGCCCTAGGGGGCTATGTGATCGTGCCCCTGAACGTGCGCTGGGGAGCCAAAGAATTTGCCTATGCCCTCCAAGACTGCCATCCCAAAGTCTTTATGCTGGACGCCGTCGTGGCGCAACACTTAGGCCCGTTTCTGGAGCCGATCAGATCTTTCGGAGTGCAGCACTTTCTCTTCGCTTCCGAAGAGAGCCCCCCGGCGGGGATGATCGCCTATGAAGAGCTGCTGGGACGTTCCACCAGTGCGCCGCCCTCTGTAGAACTGAGCGAAGACGATCTTGCTGGACTCTTTTACACTTCCGGGACGACCGGTGAACCCAAAGGCGTCATGCTGACTCATAAGAATTTAATTCTGAACGCCTATCACGCCCAGATCGCCATCAGATTTGATGCCGAAAGCGTCTATCTGCACGCGGCTCCCATGTTCCATCTCGCCGACGGCGCGGCGACTTATACAGTGACCTGGAACGGCGGCACACACGCCTTTGTCCCCAAATTCGACCCTGCCGATCTCTTGAAAGCCATCTCCCGGCATCGTGTCACTTCTACCGTGCTCGTGCCGACGATGATCAATATGCTTATTAACCATCCCGATATGGAGAAGAGCGATTTGAGCAGTCTACAACAGATCATGTACGGGGCTTCGCCGATCCCGCCGGAGCTGCTCAAGCGCGCTATGCAAACGCTCAAATGCAGATTTCAGCAGGGCTACGGGATGACCGAAGCGGCGCCCTTGGTCAGCGTGCTGACGGCTCAAGATCACGAGCGGGCGCTGCGCCAAGACGAAAAGCTCTTAGCGTCGGCGGGCAGGCCCATCTTCGGGGTAGGGGTGCGAATCGTCAACGATGAAGATCGCGATCTCTCTATAGGCGAAGTAGGTGAGATCGTCGTGCGCGGGCCTAATCTTATGAAGGGCTATTGGCAAAAACCCCAAGAGACCGAGAGAGCTCTCCGCGGCGGCTGGTATCACACCAAGGACATGGCGCGCCAAGATTCAGAGGGCTATCTCTATATTGTAGATCGCAAGGACGATATGATCATCACGGGGGGTGAGAACGTCTATTCTACGGAAGTCGAAGCGGTACTCTATCAGCGCTCCGAGATTCTAGAAGCTGTTGTGATCGGTGTTCCAGATGAGCGTTGGGGGGAGGCGATCAAAGCGCTTGTAGTTCCCCGATCCGGCGTGCACCTCTCCGAGGCGGAAGTGATCGCACACTGCAAAGCCGTTCTCTCTCCATACAAAGTACCGCGTAGTGTCGAATTTGTCGCTGAGCTTCCCAAGAGCGGGACGGGCAAGATCCTCAAGAGCGCTTTGCGCGAGCGCTACTGGATGGGTAAAGACAGGAGAGTATAAACTCTCTGAGGCTCAGCAAACGACGGTGGAACGCGAGTTTTCTATGCGCCTAGCGCTCTCTCTCAAGCCGGCCCGCGTCCCCTGCACCGTCCCCTTCGATTACGCGCACGCCCTGGCCGCCGTCGTTTACGGCTTTCTTGACCGTGCTTCACACGACTACGCGCGCTTTCTGCATAGTGAGGGCTATCGTTCCGGCACAAAGCGCTTTAAGCTCTTCACGTTTTCGCAGCTTCTGATCCCCCAGCGAAAGATAGCGCAGAGCGGGCTGATCTGTCTGTCGGAAGAGATCTCTTGGCAGATCTCATCGCCGATCTCTGAGTTTATTGAGCACTTGGCGCAGGGGCTTTTGAGTCTGGGACGGATGCGTTTGGGGGAGAATGAGTTTGGGATTGAGCGCGTTGAAGTCTTGCCCGTGCCCAGGTTTTCGAGCGAGATGTCTTTTCGGTCTCTGTCGCCCATCGTTGTTGCCGTCGGGTCGGAGCGGGAGGGGAAGTTTGGGGCGCGCTATTTACGCGCGGGCGATCCGGAGCTTCCCGAAGCGATCCGAAAGAATTTACTAAAAAAGTTCGTTCTGGTGCACGGGCAGGAGCCAGCGTCGCGCGAGTTCGTTATGGAGTTTGACGGAGAATACGTGCGCCGAAAGGGTGAAGAGATCTATCGTTTAGTGGACTACAAGGGCACAAAAATTAAAGCGATTATGGCCCCGTTCACCGTGCGGGGCAGCGCGGAGCTGATCGCGATGGGTTACGAAGCGGGCTTTGGCGAGAAGAACTCGATGGGCTTTGGCATGGTGGAGGCAGTCTAAAATGCGTATAATTATACGTATCTATGCCAGTATTTTGATCGGCGATGAGAGGTGAACGTCATGGGACTTCAGCAGATGGTCTCTGCGACGGAGTTGGCGCGGGCTTTCGGCAAATATCTGGACGAGACAGAGGAGCAAGATGTTGTCGTGCTGAAGCACAGCCGGCCAGTGGCAGTCCTGATGGACTTCACGCGATACGAGAAGCTGCGTGAGCAAAACGAAGAGTTGCGCGAGTTGCTTGAGCATATTGCGGTCTATCGGTTGGTGAAAGAGCGCGAGCGCAGTCCCGAAGAAGAGATTTCTCTTGAGGCGCTGACGAAGGCGTATGGCATATAAGCTCGTATGGAAAGCCGAGGCCAAGGAGGAATTTGAGAAGTTGGACAATGCGATCAAGCGGCAGGCGCTCGTGCAGTTCAGAAAGCTGCAAGAAGCGCCGCAGTTGGGCCAGGACTTGGGGAAGAAGCTTGGGCTAGACTTAACGGGCTACCAGAAGCTGAGTTTCTATCGGCAGCAGTATCGGATTGTCTATCGGGTTGATGAGCAAGCAAAGAAAGTGACGATCTACGCGATTGGTCCACGGGAGTCGGAAGAGGTCTATCGCGAAGTGGCCAAGCGCATTAAAGCGGGTGAACGCAATGAAGGATGAGAAGAGTTCTAAGCACGAGCAGCTCGTGCAAGCGGTGGAGCGGTCCCTGCGACAAGTCGCTCGGCATATGCTGCAAGGGGCACTGCTGGAGGGCTGTCTGAAGATGTGGCGTGACTTCGCGGACCGCGTGGACCTCACCAAAACGCGCAAACCGGAGGTCTGGGCAGCGGCCGTAGCGTACACATTTGAGCGGATGCAGCTGAGCGGGTTCAGTCAAACGGAAATTGCGCGGGCCTTCAGGGTCTCGCCGATCACCGTGAGTCAGAAATATCGCCAGATCACGCAGACGCTGAGCTTAGTCGTCTTAGATGCGCGGTATCTGCCGGAGGCCCGGCGCGCGGCCATCCAGCGAGAGTCGGGGCCTTGGCCGGAGGATCTGTTGTTGACGGAGGCTCCGCTGGGTTGGTGGGGCTTGCCGCCGCGTCCCCCAATCGAGTCGGTAGCTGATTTAGAATCTTGGCTGGAGGAGCGCCAGCGTGGGCCGCTGCGCCGGGCGCAAGATTTGGTCTACGACGGCTGGGAGGCGCTCAATGCGCTGATCGGTCCCGCAGATCCCGAAGAGGCCGAGCGTTGCTTCCGCGAGGCGCTCCGGCTCGACCCAACGCTGGCCGATGCCCACAACGGGCTGGGCAACGTGGCCGAAGAGCGCGGGGATTGGGAGACTGCTGAGGCCCATTACAGAAAAGCTTACGATCTGGCTCGCGATGCGCTGGGGAGCGAATCGCCCCAGGCGTTTCACTGGTGGCTGGAGCTGGAGACACGGCCTTATATGAGAGCGCGCCAGGGGTTGGGCTGGGTACGGTGGCAAACGGGCCGTTACCGTGAAGCGCTCGGCGAGTACGAAGCGCTGTTGAGACTGAATAAAAACGACAATCAAGGGGCGCGCTATGTGATCGGGCCGCTCTATCAGCTTGCGGGCGATCTCGAAGGCGCTCTGCGCGCGTATGAGCGATTTGTCAAGCACTATCCTGACGACATCGGCGATCCGCATCACGCGTTCTGTTGGGGATTGGCGCTCTACGAAGCCGAACGTCAGAAGGAGGCGGTGAGGAAGTGGCGGCAGGCGCTCTTTCAGAATATCTATATTGCGCCGCTGCTGTTGGGGGAGCGGCTGCCGGAGGAAGCGATCTGGGTCGGGTCCAATCTGGGGTGGCCGGGCTACGCCGAGGACTATCTGGACTTCTACGAAGCGTTATGGGAGCGGGTGCCGGGGGCGCTGGGCTGTTTGCGGCGGCTGTGGCTTGATCCGGAGGTGCGGGCGGACGTGCGGCGCTGGTTGGAGTTGGGCGAGCAGTTAGAGGCTTTGGCGGAGTCGGCGCGGGGCAGAGAGCCGGGGGCTGAGGTGGAGTGGCGGCAGCTGATGGTCCCTGCGCCAAGAGATCGTTACCAGGGGGAGGTGTGGCGCTGGCTGAGAAAAGCGGGCATCCTCTCACGGGCAAAGTTTTGGAAGAACGCCCAGGGAGGAGGCCCACTATGGAGCTATCGTACCAGGAAGTCTACGCCATGAACAAAGCAGAAGCAAGACGCCAGCTGGTGCAGACCTATCTGAAGACGGGCTCCATTGCCCGCACCGCTCAGCTGTGGCAGACGAGCCGCCAAGTCGTGCGCACTTGGGTGCGGCGCTTCGAGCACGAGGGGGAAGCCGGCCTGCACGACAGAAGCCGCCGCCCGCACCACTGCCCCAGCAAGACTCCGGCAGCCCTG
>JAJHSH010000019.1 GCA_022683945.1 Candidatus Acetothermia bacterium
AGCGGCCGGGGTGAGCCGGCCGCTGAAGGCGGTCAGTGTCGTCTGCTTGACCCATGCGTCAATCAGGCGAATGACATCAGTGTCACCGATCTTCTTCGCAGGCGCGCAGCCCGGAACGTCGGAGTTGCGCACCCAGATGTCAATGGCCACGATGACCTCGCCGTCATCGAGCTTGGTGTTGTTGTTGGTGTCCAACGCGAAGGGCAGACAAGCTCCCTCACCGGCAACGTTGACCGTGAGGTCCTTGCTGCTCCCCGCCGGGCTGGCCGTCACAGTGACGGTGTATCTGCCCGCGACCAAGAACATATAGCTGAAGTTCTCTTCGCGGCTGCCCTGCGGATTGACCGTGATCTGCCGGCTGGACTGATTGACCACGTTGCCCAAGCCGTCCTTGATCACCACGGTCACCTCTTGCGTCCCCTCTTCGAGACCGTTGTTCTTCACAAGATAGGTGAAGACCACCGACTCGCCTACTTTGACGTCGGACTTGTCGGCTGTCAGCGACTCGACGATGAAGTCGGCATCCGTCGGGACGACCGGCTCACCGGCGAAGGGTTTATAGTTGACCTTCTGGCTCACTCGGTCGCCGATGCCGCCGGGGTTATCTACCGCTTTCGGGCCGGAAGGCTCGCCCCACCAGTTGTTGGTGGCGTCGAAGGACTCTCCCGGCGCGAGGGCCGAAGCGTCCACGCCGAAGGCCTCGTTGCGGGCGATGTTGTTGTTGTTCGCCGCGGAACCCGCAGCCTTGTGCACCAGCAAGCCCGTGGCGTTGTTGCGCACGTCGTTGCCCGTGATCGTGACGTTGGTGGCCTTGAGCTGGATGCCCACGCCCGTCCCGTTCGCTCCCACGATCTTGTTGTCCGTGATCGAGAGATTCGTTCCGCGTACAACGGCCTCCATATAGACGCCGATGCCGTTGCCGCCCAGCCTGTTGCCGCTCACTGCACCGCCGATCAAGTCACGCCCGGCGACGAGGCTGACGCCCTCTTTGACGTTGCCGTTGGCCGTGTTGTTCTCGATCGTGATGCCCTGGGCGATCTGGCGGCCCGCCGCACCGACACGAATGCCGCCGTAGTTGCTGTTGGTGGTCGTGCCGCGCACGGTGATCTGCGAGAGGTCTTCGTTGGCCGTGATCTGCACGCCGTCGCCGACGGTGTCGCGGTTGCGGTCGTTGTTGTTGAACGTATTGTTCTCGACCAGCACGTTGCCGACGTTGCGAGCAGCGGAGACGAAGGCTCCGTGATCGTTGTTGTTGCTGGCCTCGGTCGGGTCAATCGTCACGTTGCGGATCGAGCCGTCGGTAGCCGTGCGGATCTCGATGCCGTTGCCGCGACCCAGCGCCGCGCGGTCGCCGTTGTGATTGAAGACGCTGTCTTTGATGGTGATGTTGTTGATGTCACCGGCGCGCGCCAATGGTGCGGGGTCGCCTACGACACCGGCAGCAAGCTTACCTGTGGCATCGGACTCGATGCGGAAGCCCGCGCCGCCGTTGTTGCTCGCTTCGCTGGGATTGATGCTGATATTGTCCAAGTCACCGTTATCTGTGATGTGCGCGATACCGTCGCCGTTGTCGTTGATCTCTGCCGCGACCCCTACAGCACCTGCCGCAATACCGCCGCGGGCGGGATCGCCCTGGCTCTCCATGGCCTGCACATTGCTGTAGCTGATCTCGCGGATGTCTCCGCTGCGGACGGCGGCAGCATCGGTGTCGGTCTCGAGGCGGAAGCCACCCAGGCGGTTGCGCCTGGAGACTTCGTTCTCAAAGGTGATCCGGCTGATCTCCTGACGCTCGTTGCGCATGAAAACGCCAAATCCAAGACCAAAGTACACACCTGAAGCGGCACCACACCCCGGAGGCGTCACGGGTGGACCAGCTTGTGCGCAGACGCCGAGCCTGTGTTGCCCGTTCTCGCGGTAGTCGTTTCCGGTGAAGGTGATCCCTTCGATGCGGAAGCCGTCAATGCCGAGAAGAGCAGCCACAGCCGGATTGACCACAGTCTGGTCGTGATAGACACCGAAGCCATCCCCGTAAGGCGCTTGGTTGGCGCCGGCAGCCGCGATCGGTTCACCGAAGCCGTTGTTGTGGAACTTGTTGTTCGAGACCGTCGAGCGCGTGAAGTCCCCGCGGTTGGCGATACAGACGCCGTTGTTGAAGTTCTGTCGGAAGTCGTTACCATCGAAGGTCACGTTCTCAACACGCCCGTTGTTCTCCATGCCGATACCGTTACCGCTGCGACAGGGCGCATAGGCGAAGCCCTTGGCAATCGGGAAGACCGGGACGACGAGCGGGCGGCGCTCTTGGCCGCGGTTGCCGTTGATCACGTTGTTGAGGAAGCTCACACTGCGCACTTCGGTGACGTTCGCCGTGATGAGTATCCCGCTCCCTTCAAAGTTAGCGGCTGCACCGCCGAGCACCGCAGCCGACGGGCCGTTCTGCGTGATCCCCTGTTGACCTCGGGCGTTGTTGCTGATGATGATGTTCTCGCCCAAGCGGCCGACATAGTCGAACTTGATGCCGTTGGCCGTGTTCTGGTGGATGACGTTGCGGTCAACCAGCAGGTCGCGGACCTCGATGACGCCTTGATCGAACAAAATACCATGCGTCCCGATACCCGCAGTAGGAGCACCGGCGTCACCGGCCGCGTTGCCTACGCCACCGTTGCGCACGATGGTGTTGTTCAAGATGCCGACTTGCTCAACCGTTCCGCTATTGCAGAAGTGGATGGCCGCTGTATCCAGATCGCAGTCTTGACCGGCAGCGTTGACAGGGAAGTTAGCACCATCCGTAACGCCGGTTGGATTATTCGATTCGAAGGTGTTGCCTTCAATGACGACGTTGCGATCATTGCCCCGTCGGCCCACAGCCCCTACTGTGGTAGAGAAGACCAAGCCGGAAGCACCGTTCTGTATGAAGGAGTTGTTCAAGATACGAATGGTGTCAATGGCCGTCAGCACGGAGTACCAGAAGACCACGCCCTCGTCCCCATTGTTGAGGAAGCGGTTGTTCTGGATGGTGATGTTCTCCTGAGCGATGCCCGCACCAGCAGGCGTGAGCACAGGGGCAGGGACTACAACGCCCAATAATGTTACTGATGCGCATGGATTCGGGAATGGGCCACCTGCAGCAGGGAAACCTAGTGTGAGCAGATCAGTCACACAGAGTCCGACGCCCAGCGCATCCGTATTAGTGACCGTTATACCTTGATCGCTGGCAGGACCACCGAAGGTCACACCACGCACAACAATGTTTATCAAGGCGCCTGCGAAAGCGCCGTTGATGTTCGTAGCCGTAGCCCCATTCATCGAGCGAATGATCAAGTTCTCCACGCTCACGACGAGGGGTATAGCAGCCAGCGCATAGACACCATCAAAGACAACACAAGTATCGCCGGGGCCGGCTGTTCTACCTAAATCCGGGCTGCTAGAGCCTACAGGGATAGGGTTGCCGGAGACGCAGGCACGCAAGCTGGGCACGTCCGTGACCTTGATCTCAGCGCCCAGCGCCGTTACTCCGATAGATACAAATAAGAGCGCAATAAGCGCAACAATTGCCGTCCGCAAGTTCGGAGCCTTGCTCAACTTCAATTCGTACCTCCTTCTCTCTCTGCTGTCGTTCATCATTTCCGTTTGAATCGTTAACTGCTTTAACATGGTGCTCTACCCCTTTACTCGCCCGCGCCGCCAAAGCTGAACGAGGCGGAGAGCACTATCGTGTCGCCGGCGCCTTCGCCTTGAATCAAGCTGTTCTGCAGCCACGCGAAATCTACGCCCAAGCTGCCCAGCTTCAGGCCGGCGCCCACCGTGATCGCAAATTGCTCAGTGCCCGCCGGACGCATCGCCCCGGCGCGCACCGCTAACGGCCCGATTCCCACGAACTCCAGCCCCGCCCGCAGCGTCATATCGCCGCCAGCATAGAGATCGGCGCCTGCAGCTAGGCTGAAATCCTCGCTGAGCTTGAAGCCCAGACCCACTCGGAACATCTGGTCAACGACATCTACGGCCCCGGTGGTCCATTCTTTCTTGGTGCCGCCGAGATCGTAGGCCGCCGCGCCGAGCATGAGGCCGGGAATCAGCCCGTCAATCAAGAGACCGGCGTCGAAGCCCATGCCCGTCGCCGTCTCGTCCAAGAGATTGTGACTGTAGTATTTGCCCGCGCCGCCCACGGCGAGCTTCATGCCGCCCAGATCGAGCGGATAGGCCCCGCAGAACGAGCCGAGCAGCTCGTTGGAGCTGCCCATCGTCCCGTCGGCGAGCGGGATGTCGGTAATCGAGACCAAAGAGACGCTCAACCCCCACGCCAAGCCCATGAGCGAGAAGCTCGCGCCCGCGTGGTTGTAGTTGATCCCCGCACCAAAGAGATTGGTGTTCATGCCGCCGACCTGGATGGACTCGTCGGCTGCGGCCTTGGCTACGCCCGCGGGGTTCCAGTAACAGGCGGAGTAGCCGTCGGCCAGCCCGACGAAGGCGCCACCCATGCCGAGCGCGCGCGCATCGACGCCGTTCTTGAAGACGGCGCTGGCTCCCACGCCCTCTTGTGCCGTCGCGATCAATCCGACGGAGCAGAGGAGCGCTACTGCCAGAATCAGACTGCGATTCATCACTTCGTGAACCTCCTTCTAGGTTGTGCGCAGGCGGGGGCGAAGCGTTTCGGGGCCTCGCCCCACCCGCACAAGAAGTTACTATCTCAAGATGACGAGCTTCGAGACCTTGCTCGTCCGGGACTTGCCCATCCCCGACGCCGTGACGACGTAGAGATAGACGCCGTTGCCGAGCAGCTCGCCGGCCGATGTTCCGTTCCAATCGAGCGTCGCGCCCGCCCTCGAGCCGGTGAAGACCAGCCGGCCGGAGAGATCATAAGCGTGAACTTCGATCTTCTCGATGCCGGTGCCCACAGCTTCAAAGGTGGTGCGGTCGCTCATGGGATTGCGCGAGACGGTGAACCTCTCGACCTTGAACTCCTTGACCCTGAGGGTCAGAGACTTCGTCGGCTTCTTGGGGTCGAGGGTGTACTCGGCCTTGAGCTCGTCCTTGTCTTGGTAGCCGCCGGTCTTGATCACTTCGCTGCGGAAGGTGCCCAGCGTGGCGGTCTCCGTCAGCGTCAGGGTCAGGGTCTCGACGAGCGAGCCGGCGCGCGTCACCGTCAGGGTGACCGCGTTGGTGAGGGTTCTCAGGCCCTTGCGGCCATCGTCTTTGACCTGGACATAGACGTCGTCGCCGATGCCCGCGTCGAGCAGCGTCTTGCCCGCCGCATCTACGAACGAGACTTCCGTCGGCACCGGAGGCGCGGGCGGGTCGAACAACGGGATGATTCCGATCGAAGTCGCCGCGTAATCTTGGGGATTGTCGGCGTCTTGATAATGCGCTTCTATTATATCTCGATCTTGCATCTGCAAGATGCCGTCGCCCACTTCGGCGGGGGTCATCGTCTGGGGTTCGGTTCCCGGACGGCGGAGCTGCAAGCCCAGCTTGGCGAAGAAGAGGCCCGTGTTGGGGCCTGTCTCGAAGAGGGTGATGCACTCTCGGTCGCCGGTGTTGCGATCCACGACGACGGCGACGACCGTGTCTACGGTGTCGGAGTTATAGTTGGAGTCCGCGTCATCGAGCTGGACGAACGCATCGTTGCCCACTTTGTACTCGTTGACCGGCTGCCCCATGTCGTTGGTGAAGCGCAGCTTCTTGTCAAAACCCGCCAAGTCGGATTCTCTAATAACCGCCGTGACGGCGACCACGTCATAGGCGTCCAGGGCGCGCTTGATCTCGTCGCGTCCTCCGACGGCCTCGACGCGCGCGTCATCGTAGATGGCATAGATCGTATTGTCGCCGCCTACGGCCATCACGCCCTTCTCGTCGTTGAAGACGTCCGGGTGGGTGGTGAACTTGACGGTGCCGCCCTCGGCGCATGCGGCGGTCGCCTTGGGGACGAGCTGCAGCGGGCCGGTGTTTCTGAAGATGCCGGTGTTGATGCCCGTCTCGACCAGGACCAAGTCCAGCTCGCGTCCGCCGTTGACGTCATAGACGCTCACGGCGATCCGCTCGACTCGGTCGGAGTCGGCGTTCTGATCGGCGTCGCGCACTTCAACAAAGAGACCTTCGCCGATGCGGAAGTCGCGCCTCTCGGTGCCGGTGGCGTCGGTGAATCTGATCGTCGCCGGGTTGCGCTCCGCTACTTTGACTTGCGCGATGGCGAAGTCATGGGGGTCGTTATCGTCGCCCATGCCGACCATAATAGGAGCCGTTGGGCCGCAGACGACCGTCGAGCTGAGCGCGATCGGGGCCTGCGAGCCGGCGCCGGTAACGGGGATGGCGCGACCGCTGATCGTGAACGTCCCTTCGGCGGGACAAGTTAATTTATAAGTATGTGTGAAAGATTGTCCGGGGTTGAGCGGGCTGATAGTTCCCGCGCGGGAGACCGTGCCGCCGACGAGCGTCAGCCCGCCCAGCTCGTCGCTGACGAGCACGGCGCGCAGCGTCTGCTTCGCGGTGACGGTGACTTTCACTTCAAACTCGCGTCCCACGGCCGCTCGGTCGGGCACGTCGCGGGAGATCGTCGCCAGATCGCTGGAAGCAGAGTCCACTCTCAGCGCGGCGAAGCGCAGTGCGGCGCTCGTGCTAGAAGCCGCGACGTTAATAGAAGACGAGAGCGAGATAGGAGCCTGTGGGCCGGCATCGGTAGCCGGGGTCGCATCGCCGGTAATAGAGAACGTACCGGGGGCTGCGCCCGCGCGAACTTTATAGTTCAGCTCTACTTTGCCGCCCGCAGCGAGATTGAGTCCCGCGCCGCGCGTATCACCCGTAACGGTGAAGGCCGCGTCGGGGCGCTCGCTGACCAAGAGCGCTCTTAACGCCGTCTTGGCCGTGGCGACGACTTTCACGGGGCACTCCTCGCCCGGCTTCATCGAGATCGGCGCGGTGCGCTCGTAGCGTGCCAGCGCGCTCTCTTGCGTGACGGTGCGGCTCTCGCAGACCTTCCCGGTGGGTGGCGGAGCCACGCCTAGGTCGGCCGGCGTGCGATAATACGCGATGAGCGTATCTTTATCGCGCGCGAAGAGCTCCAAAGAACCGAGAGAGCGTCCCTGGTTCTTCTCGTCCACGATAACTACACCGTCAACGTTGCGGAAGACGCCCGTGTTCGGGCCGGTCTCCACCAGCGTCAGATCCAAGAATCCCTTGGTGCGCTCGTTGCGCAAGATCACTTTGAGAGATTCGATCGTCGCCGGGTTGGTGTTCTCGTCCGCGTCGGTGACCGTGACGAAGATCGTCCGACCCACGTCCGTCAGCGTCGTCGGAGTCCCACCGGCATCGGTGATCGAAATGATAGCGCGACCACGGCTGCCCGGCGCGTCACCCGTATAAAGCTTGCCCAGACCGATGCTGATGTCGTTGGGGTTGGTGGGGTCCTGATAGCGAACAAAGATGGTGTCGGTATCGGTGACTTCAAGAGTACCGTTGTTGGGGTCGAACTCGCCCCGAACGGCCTTGGTGATGAGGATGCCCGTCAGACTTCTGAAGACGCCGGTGTTGGTGCCCGTCTCTTGCAAGACCAACTGTTTGCCGTCGGCGCTGCTGAGGCTGTCGCCGCCCTCTAGGCCCGGATAGGCTGCGCAGGGGCCGGCACAGATCTGCAAGATCGGCTCGTCATTGCCCAACTGGGTCTTCACCGTTCCGGTGAGCATCTCGACTTCATCCGAATCACGGTTCTCATCGAAATCGAAGACCGTGATAAACGCGACCTCGCCTACGCGCCAATATTGCTTAGGCGTGCCGTTGATGTCCGTGAGAAGAACCTGGCCTTTGCTGGCCAGTGCCGCAGGAGCCACTGCTAAGGCCGTCAGCATAAAGACGGCCAAGGTCAGTAAGCTCGCGATCTGGATTCTGCTCTTCTTCACTTGTGTACCTCCTCTTACTCTTACGTTAGAGTCGTTGATTAGATCGGACTTGCCCAAAGAAAAAATCGCGAGCGCACTCCGACGTGCGCTCCGGCCGAAACGCTTCTCTGTTCTGTCTTACGACCACCTCCTGCCTTAGATTGACCAAAAATACTAAAACCCTGCACGCTCTTCAAGAGAATCCCCTCACCGCTTCTGGGAGACACAGCCGTAATTCTAACGCCCACTCCCGCGTCTGTCAAACTCAACTCAGAACTCCCTTTCCCTCGATATAGCGCTAGGACGCCGGATCCTCCCCCGCGTCCACTAGCTCTTTCTCGTCTTTGGGAAACAGCTTGGCGGTATGGTAGCATATTTGGGCCTCTCTGTCAAGTGAGCTTTAATCTAGCAAGCTCTATGGGCGCTCGATCTCTCCTTGGGCCCTCTCCTTTGGCTCTCAGTCTAGAAGCCCTCCATCTGAACCCCAAGGACATCCGTCCCCAGAGGGGATGATCTCGGTGCGAGCGGGGCTTCTGATGTGATTTTTGTTACGCTCTGGCCGAGCTGTCAGCCCTCCTCACCGCCTGCGCAATGCTCTCCGCCGTCAGCCCATAGTGCGCCAGCAACTCTTCGGGCCGGCCCGACTGCCCGAATCTGTCTTCGATCCCCACGCGCTCCAGCCTCAAGCCCTGCGCGCTCAACAGCTCGGCCAAGGCCCCGCCCAAGCCCCCAATGAGAGAATGCTCCTCGACGCTGACGGCCACCCCGCCCGTCGCCCGCACATAGTCTATAATGCGCTCGTCCAGAGGCTTGAGCGTAGAGACGTTGACGACTTGGGCGCTCAGGCCCGCGCGCTCCAAGAGCTCGGCGGCGCGCAGACTATAAGAGAGCATCAGCCCGCAAGCACAGATTGTGACGTCGCGCCCCCCCCGAACGATCTTCGCTCGGCCCAACTCAAATTGATAACTCTCGTCGAAGACGACGGGGAAGGCCGCACGGGCCAAGCGCACATAGACGGGGCCGGGATGGTGATAGATGCGAGAGATGGCGCTCTTCGCTTCATAATAGTCTGCTGGGATGACGACAGTCATATTGGGGAGTGCGCGCATCAGCGCCAGATCTTCGACAGTTTGATGGGAAGCACCGTCTTCGCCGACGGTCAGCCCGCCGTGGGTGGCAATAATTCTGACGGGCAGATTGTTATAAGCGATTGTTTGACGGATCTGCTCGAAGGCTTTTTCGACGAAGACCGCAAAAGTACTGACGAAGGGCTTCTTGCCGGAGAGCGCCAGTCCGGCGGCGACGCTCAGCATATTGGCCTCGGCGACGCCAAAATCAAAGAATCTCTCGGAGAACTTCTCTTTGAACCAACTTAATCGCGTCGAGCCGGGCAGGTCTGCCGTCAGAGCCACTATATCTTTATCTTTCGCCGCGAGCTCCAAGAGCGCTTCGCCGAAGGCGTTGCGGGTCTCTTTCATCTCCCTCTCCCTTCCAGGGAGAGGGCTGGGGTGAGGGTGGGAGCGCTGCTCGCTCATTTTAACCTCTCCCCTATCCCCTCCCCTAAAGCGGGAGGGGGACTCCCCTTCCCTTTAGGGAAGGGGCTGGGGGTTAGGTCTTGAGGGGTCTTCGCGCTCATCGCTTCAGCTTCCCCCAATCAGCTAAAAACTGCTGCAACCCCAGATCGGTCAACGGGTGCTCGAAGAGCTTCTCAAAGACAGCGTAGGGCATCGTGGCAATATCAGCGCCCATCAGAGCCGCTTCGACGACGTGCATGGGGTGCCGAACGCTCGCGACCAAGACTTCGGTGCCAAATCCGTAATTATTAAAAATCTGAATGATCTGAGCAGCAAGCTGCATCCCATCTTCGCTCCGGTCGTCCAAGCGCCCGACAAACGGGCTGACATAGGCCGCGCCGGCCTTCGCGGCGATCAGCGCTTGGCTCGGCGAGAAGACCAGCGTCACGTTCGTGGGAATCTCTTCTTCAGAAAGTTTCTTGACGGCTTTCATGCCCTCGCGGGTCATGGGGATCTTCACGACGATATTCTCACTGAGCTTGGCCCATTGGCGGGCTTCTTTCAGCATCCCCTCGCAGTCGGTACTGATAACTTCAGCGTTGACCGGGCCCTCTAGGATCTCGCAGATCTCTTGCACGACTTGGACGGGGTCGCGGCCCTCTTTGGCCAAGAGCGTCGGGTTCGTCGTGACGCCATCTAAGACGCCCATCGCCTGGGCTTGCTCGATCTCTGTGATATTGGCTGTGTCGAGAAAGAGTTTCATAGCTGCACCTCTGGCCCTCACCCCCGGCCCCTCTCCCGTCCGTGAAGACGGGAGAGGGGTGGCCGAAGGCCGGGGTGAGGGCCTTCAGTTATCATACCGCAACGCCCACACCCGCGCCAAGTTCATCGGATCAGACTGTTCGTCGTCCTTGGGAGTCTCTAAGATAAACGGCTTATCCCGGAGCGCCAGATGATTGACGATCAACCGAAAGCCTTCGCTCCCGATAGGCCCCTGCCCGATGTGTTCGTGGCGATCTCGCCGTGACCCCAAGGGAAACTTCGAGTCGTTGAGGTGAATGAGCGCGACGCGCTCCAGCCCGACGGTGCGCTCCAGCTCCGTCAAAGTCTTCTCCAGCCCTTGGGGCGTCGTGAGATCGTAGCCGGCAGCAAAAGCGTGACAGGTATCTAGGCAGACTCCGACTCTTCTATTATTCTTATTCTTATTTATATTCTGGAGCACGAAGCCCAGCTCTTCGAAGCGCGCGCCCAGCTCGCTGCCCTCGCCGGAGCAGTTCTCCAAGAGAATCTTGACGTCGGGGGCGCTCTTCGCCTGCGGGCTCGCTAAGACTCTCTCCAGCGCCTCGACGACGCGCTCTAGGCCCTGCTCTATTCCCTGCCCCAAGTGCGCCCCGATGTGGGTATTGACGTGAGGGATTTTCAGTGCGCCGGCGCGCTCGATCTCATCGTTCAGGGCTTGCACGGAGAGCTGAAAATTTTTCGGGTCAGGGGAAGCCAGATTGATAAGATAGATCGTATGGATGACGGCGTACTCGACCTTGCTCCGTTGGCGACGCTCGATGAATTTTTGCGCGTCGTCGGGCTTGAGCGGAGTCATCTTCCAGCTGCGGGCGTTATGAGAAAAAATTTGCAGCGCGTTGATTTTTAATTCTTCGGCGCGGGCGATGGCCTGATCGAGCCCGCCGGATATAGATAAGTGACAGCCCAAAAGCATCCTGCTCATAGGATTCCAAAGACCTCCTGAGCATTCCGCGTCGTCGCCTCTGCGCACGCCTCGAACGAGAGCTTCTTTATCTGGGCTACCGTCTGGGCAACATAGCGCACAAAGCCCGGCTCGTTGCGCCTCCCCCGCACGGGCACGGGAGCCAGATAGGGCGAATCCGTCTCGACTAAGAGCCTTTCTAAGGGGATCTGCGCCACAGCGTCGCGCAATCTCTGAGATCTCTCAAACGTCACGATCCCGTTGACCGAAAGAGAGAACCCCAACGCTAAAAGTTCTTGGGCGAGCACCCAGTCTTCGGTGAAACTGTGAACCACGCCACGCAAACGCTCCCCTCGCCCTTCCAGGGAGAGGGGCCGGGGGTGAGGGTCGTACTCGCGCAAGATCGCCAAGAGATCGTCAGCCGCGTCGCGCAGATGAATGACGACGGGCTTGCGCAGCTCTTGCGCTAACGCAAGCTGCGCCCGAAACGCTTTCTGTTGGCTCTCGCGCGGCGCGTACTCTTTGCAATAATCTAGGCCGATCTCGCCGATGGCGACGACTTCGGGTTGAGCGCACAGCTTTCGCAGCTGCCCTAAAGTCTCTTCCCCAATGAACTGCTCGGCCTCGTGCGGGTGAATTCCGGCGGTGCAGCGCAGCCCGTACGTACGCGCGATCTCCAGCGTCTTCCAGCTTGAAGCAATATCCGTCGCAATGGAGATGATCGCAACATCGGCTTGGCGAGCGCGCCGGATAACCTGCTCGCGGTCGGCGTCGAACTGAGAACTGTCTAAGTGGGCGTGGCTGTCCATCAGCATGACTTACTCGAACTCCCGCAGCACCCTGGGCAGCGCTCTGAGCACGTCTCCGGCGATCATGCCGCGCTCGCCCAGCTCGGATTTTAACAGATCGGCTGCCCGCCCGTGCAGATAGACCGCACAGACGCTTGCCGTTATACTGTTAAGTCCCTGAGCCAGCAAGCCCGCAAGACAGCCCGCCAGCACATCGCCGGAGCCGCCGCTGGCTAAGCCAGAATTACCCGTTGAGTTCAGAAAAATTTCCCCTTCGGGAGTCGCCGTGACCGTCGGCACGCCCTTCAAAACCAGTATACTGTTAAACTGTCTTGCGGACTTGGCAGCGATCCCCACGCGGTCGGCCTCGATCTCTTCTATGCTCCGGGAAATGAGTCGCGCCAGCTCCCCCGGATGGGGCGTCAGCACCGTTGGGGAGCTGCGCTTTTTCAGAAGCTTCTTCGCATCCGGCCCCAGCGCATTCAGCCCGTCGGCATCTAAAACTAACGGCTTGCTGGCTTGTGCGACAAGCTGTCTTATCAGTCTGACCGTCTGCGGGTGTCGGCCCAGTCCCGGCCCCATGACGAGCACCTCTTGGTCTTGGAGCATCTCCAAGACTTTGGGAAGAGCCGAAGTCGCCAGCGCTCCGTCCGCATCGGGCAGCCCCAGCTTGATCGCTTCCGTCAGTTTCGCTTCCATCGCAGGCAATAGACTTTCGGGCAGAGCCAAATAGACCAAGCCCGCACCGGCGCGCAACGCCGCTTCGGCGCACAGAGTTGCTGCGCCCGTATAGCCCCGCGAACCAGCGACGACCAAGACTTTGCCATAGTCGCCCTTGTGGCTGTAGGGCTGGCGCTGGGGCAAACGCTCCCGCACCCCCTCTGCATCCACCAAAGCCATTTTGCTGTCATACTGTACTAACAGCTTACGGGGATAGCCGATCGCTCGTACTGCCGGCTCACCGACGTACTGGCGTCCGGGGTAGAGCAACAACCCCAGCTTGGGCAGCTCAAACGTCACCGTCAAGTCGGCATAGACGGTCGGGCCAAGCACATGCCCCGTGTCGGCCTCGACCCCCGAAGGGATATCCACAGAACAGACGAAGGCCGCGCTGAGATTGATAAGCTCGATCACTCGGGCGGCCAGCCCCTGGGTCGCCCCGCGAAACCCCGTGCCGAAGAGCGCGTCTATCACAATATCCGATGCCAGCAGGCTGGCTTGTAGTTTTCCCAGCTGGCTGGCTTGGGTGAGATACGTAACCGGCACCTTGAGTTTACTGAGGAATTGCGCCTGTAGATGCGTCTCCGAGGAGAGTTCTTTAAGAGCTCCCAAAACGAAGATCGCGATGCGCGCGCCCAGATCCGTGAGAGCGCGGGCGACTACTAACCCATCACCGCCGTTGTTGCCCTTCCCGGCAATGATCGTGACTCTCTTCTGGGCCAGTTCGGGGAAGCGCGCCCGCAGTTCCGCGACGACGGCGCGCCCGGCCATCTCCATCAGCACTGAACTGGGGATGCCCAGCCCTTCGATCGCTTGGCGATCCAGTTCGGCCATCTGCGTGCCGGTGAGGATTTTCACAAGAGCGCCTCGACGAACTCGTCGGCCTTGAACTCTCTCAGATCGTCGGCGCGCTCACCGACACCGATCAGTTTAATGGGCAGGTTCAGCTCGCCAGCGATCTGAACCAGAGCGCCGCCCTTGGCCGTCCCGTCCAGCTTGGTGACCACCAGTCCCGTCACGCTCACGCTCTCGTGAAAGAGCCTCGCTTGGGATATGGCGTTCTGCCCCGTCGTGCCGTCCAGAACCAACAGGCGCTCGTCGAGCGCACGTCCCAGGCGCTTTTCCACAACCCGATTGATCTTTCTGAGCTCTTCCATCAGGGGCTGCTTGGTCTGCAACCGCCCTGCGGTGTCAATGAGCACGACATCGGCCGCTTCTCTGAGCGCACGCTCGACGGCATCAAACGCAACAGCAGACGGATCGCTGCCCGCTTTCTGTTGAACGAGCCCTGCCCCCGTGCGCTCGGCCCAAATGCTTAACTGCTCCACAGCTGCAGCGCGAAACGTATCGCCCGCCGCAAAGATGATCTTTCTCTTGCCGAAGTCGTCTTTCAAGTGCTGGGCCAACTTCGCAATCGTCGTCGTCTTGCCGGAGCCGTTCACGCCTAAGATTAAAAAGATCGTAGGCTGACCGTCGGCCCGCAGCTGGAGCGTGCCCTCAGCGGGGCGCAAGCGCTCCTTGAGAATCTCTTTGAGGAGCCCCGTGACTTCCGAAGAGTCTTGCACACCGCGCGCGACCGCACGTCGCTTCAGCTCGCGCACGATCTCCGTCGTCGCGGCCACGCCCACGTCGGCTGTGATCAAGATCTCTTCGAGCTCCGCAAGCAGCGCGTCGTCGAGGCTCCGCCCCGGCTGCAAGACCTGGGCCAGCCGCCCCACAAGCTGCTCTTTCGTCTTCTTGAGTCCGTCTTTGAGTCGTTGAAACCAGCTCATATTTAGAGTCTTCACATTCTCGCCGGGGCCTTCAATCCCAACAATCCGAACGCCCGCTCCAAGACGATCTGCACCGCGCGCACCAGCGCCAGCCGCGCTTGCATCCGCTCCGGGTTGGCTTCGACGATCACGCGATGCTTCTCATAAAAATCGTGCAGGAGCCCGGCCAGCTCATGTACATATACACTAAGAAAGTGCGGGGCAAGATGCTCCGTCGCGTCGCGCACCACTTGAGGGAACTCGTCCAGCTTCTTGATGAGCGCCAACTCTTCTTGAGTGTCCAACGACTCTAGAGAGACTACAGACTCTAGAGTCTCTCCAGACTTGTCAAAGATGCTTTTGATGCGCGTGTAGGCGTACATGACATAATAGACGGGGTTGTCTTTAGATTGCTTCTTCGCCAAGTCCAAGTCGAAGTTGACGTGGGAGTCGGCGCTGCGCATCAGAATAAAAGTGCGCACGACGTTGACGGCGAAGTCTTCACGCAAGGCTTCGCCTTGACTGTCCGCATCGGCGAGCTCGACCGTCTGCTTGATCTCGTCAATCAGCTCGTCTATAGTTACAAACGTCGCCATGCGCTTGGACATCTTGACGGGTTGCCCCCCGCGCAAGAGATTGACCCATTGGTGAATGAGCACGCGAATCTTGTCGGGCGCGCGCTCTTTGGGGAGCTTTCCGCCCTCCCAGAGCGCACGCAGCGCGGCCAATACGTCCTGATAGGTCTCTTGATGGTCTGCACCAAAAATATCTACCATCAGATCAAAGCCGCGCAGGAGCTTGTTGGCGTGATAGGCCATATCTGGAAGACGATAAGTCGGCTCGCCGGTTTGACTCTTTACCAGCACCCTGTCTTGCGGGCGTCCCAGGACGGTTGCCTTGAACCAGAGCGCGCCGTCTTTTTCGTAGGCCAAGCCGAGTTCGCGCAGCCATTGGAGCAATTTCGCGTTGGTCACCGGAGCGATGGCGCGGTCTATCGCTGAAAGGCTCTCGGCGTAGAGCCAGCTCTCGTTGTAATAGAGATCAAAGACCCGTTCTGGCGGCATACGGAAGAGCCGGCTGAGCGTGCGCTTGATCTCAGTGAAAAGCTCGGCTTCGGCAAACTCTTTGAACTGGACGATGCTCGCCTCGGCCCAGCCTGCGCCACAGCTCTCTTGGATCTTAGAGGCGATCTCGTAGATATACTCCCCGTGATAGCCCTCTTCGGGAAAGGGCGTCGGCTGCCCCAAAATCTCAAGATAGCGCGCTTTGACAGATTCGCCCAGAAGCTTCATCTGCCGTCCGGCGTCGTTGTAATAGTACTCTCTGGTCACGTCGTAGCCGGCGTTCTCTAACAGTCTGGAAATAACGTCGCCGAGCACCGCTTGGCGGCAGTGCCCAATAGTTAAGGGGCCGGTGGGGTTGGCGCTGACGAACTCGACTTGGGCTCTCTTGCCCTCTCCCAGAGTCAGTCTCCCGTACTCGTGCTCACGCGCTAAAATCTCGCGCAACGCTTGCTGAACGGTCTCTGGTTTGAGAAAGAAATTGATGAACCCCGGCCCGACGACTTCAACTCTTTCAAAGGGCCTCTTGTCTATCCGCGCGACGATCTCTTCGGCGATGGCGCGCGGCGCTTGTTGGAGTTGGGCCTTGAGCACAAAAGCAATCGTGCTCGAAAAATCCCCGTATTCGGGTCTATCCGGGACGGTTACTTCTACACGAATTCCCGACTGACCCACCTCATCAAGATACTTCTGAAGTCGCTCGGCCACTCCCTTGCGCAGCATCACGGACACGTCACCCTCTCTGGATTGTAAGCGCCGATCAGTCTATCAAGAAAATAGATAATGCGCTCTTCGACTTGAGGGGTGACCTCTTCGGCGTCGAACTTGTCGAGGCGCCCCCAAGCCGTGAGCGCGATCTTCTGGTCTAAGAGCGCGTAGGGGGCGGTGATCAGCTTGCAGTATTTTTGGGGTTCGAAGGTGCGGAGCCGCCCGACCAATCTCTTCAGGCCCTCGGCGACGGGGTCGGGCAGGGCGGGGCTCTCTACGGGGCGATATTGGATGAGGACGCCGCCGCGCCGCAGCATGTGAACTTGGATCTCATGGGGGAGAGTCGAGTGGTGAATTCCCCAGCCGACCCCTGCACGGGCATAGGGCCCCGACGTCGGCGGGAGCGAGTTGTAGTGCGCCGTCTCGCCCGCGCGCAGCACATAGATCGGCTGCTGAATGGGGATGGCAACTCCCGGCTTGCTCCACCAGAGCTGATAGGCCCCCCAACCCGCTAGGAAGACCAGCGCCAGGGCTAAGAGGCCCAGTATTCTCCAGCGGCGCAGGCGTCGCTGAAATTCAGAGATCTGCTCGCGCTTGCGCGGCCGCGCCATCGGTCTCATCGGTGCTCCCCCTCAGAGGCGTTTGCCAACAGGGCTGGTCAGATTATATCATAGAGCGTACGGTGCTCACTAATAAGAGTACCAATAAGAGCAAGAGAAGGAGGCCGACAATGGCGGAGTACGCTCAGATTTTGCAATTGGCCGATCAATCTTGGGAGAAGGGGATCTCCCCGACGATTACACAAAAACCGATGTGGACGCGCGCCGACTCCAACTCGCACGCGCAGATGATGCTGGTGAAGATGGCTCCGGGAGGGACCTCGCCGGCCCATCGCCATCCCCACCCCCAGCTCTTCTATGTGATCTCCGGGATGGGGATCGCACGACTTGACGGGGTCGAGCACAAACTCAAAGCGGGTTCGGTCGTGCGCGTGTTCAACGGCGAGCTGCACGATTTCGTCAACACGGGGAGCGAAGAACTCGTGATGATCGAGGTGCAGATCTTTGATATCAAGATTGATTTAAAGAGAGTCTTGGAGCAAACGAAACAGCTATGAACCCACAGATTTGGTTCTTAGCCACGCGGCCGTGGTCGTTCTCCATGACGGCGATCTCGGTGGGCGTAGGCGGAGCGCTCGCAGCGCTCCATAAGACTTTCGATCTCTGGCTCTTTCTCGTGACGCTCCTGGGCGCGATAGCCGTACACGCCGCGACTAATCTTATTAATGACTATTTTGACTATAAGCGCGGCGTAGATCGTCCGGGGGCGCCGACGACCCTCTATCGGCCACATCCGTTGGTTCAGGGGCTGATCGCGCCGAACGCCGTACTAAAAGTCAGTCTGGGGCTTTATCTGTTGGCAGCGCTGGCCGCGTTCTATCTGCTCTGGGTCACGGGACCAGTGCTGCTGGGCTTTATCTTAGTAGGACTGCTGGCGAGCTTCTTTTATACGGCTGATCCCGTGAGATACAAATATATCGCGCTGGGCGAGCTCTCTGTTTTTTTGATGTGGGGCCCGCTGATGATCGGCGGCGCGTACTTCGTCCAGACGGGAGAGCTCTCCCTGCAAGCGGTCGCCATCTCGATCCCCTTTGGGGTCTTAGTAGCCCTGGTGCTCTTAGCGAACAATCTCCGTGACATCGAGTACGACGGCAGCGTCGGGATTAAAACTTTAGGGACGCTCTTGGGAGAAGCGAACACGATGCGACTCTATCAGATATTGGCCGTGCTGGCCTATCTGGCGGTCGTCGTTCTGGTAGTGCTGAGAATCTTGAGCCCCTGGGGGCTTTTGGTCTTCTTATCGGCTCCCTTGGCTCTTAATCTCATCAAAACGCTGCAGCGCGAGATCCCCAAAGATGCCGACGCGCGCACGGCCCAGATCGACACGCTCTTCGGGATATTTCTTATCCTATCACTTATTCTGGAGAAGCTGCTCCCCCTGCTATGAGCGAACACCGTGAGCGGATCCCCGTAGGCGCGGCTCTCGTTGCTGTCTTTGCGCTCTGGTACTTTGTCTTCCAGACGGATCTGTGGAACTTCTGGTTCAGACTCTCGCTCTCGGTGGCTCTCTTAGCGCTCATCGCCCTCTGGCAGATGCCCGAGCGCGCGACGCTCTTTCGCTTTAGAGCGCCAGATATTCTCTGGGGTGCTCTCTCAGCCATGGTGCTCTACGTGATTTTCTGGATGGGAGAGTCTGTCGCAACGACGCTCTTGCCCTTCGCCGCAGAGCAGATTAGCTCTGTCTATGCCCAAAAGACCCAGATCGATCTTTGGCTGATCGCATTGCTCTTGGTCTTCGTAGTGGGGCCGGGCGAGGAGATCTTCTGGCGGGCGTTCGTGCAGAAAAAACTCTGTGAGCGCTGGGGCGATCTCACGGGTTGGCTTGTGACTACAGCGATCTACGCGCTGGTACACGTATGGACGCTCAATCCCATGCTCATCGGCGCGGCCGCTATCGCCGGGCTCTTCTGGGGAGCGCTCTATCTCTATCGCAGAAGTCTTGTAACGGTGATGGTCTCGCACGCGCTCTGGGATCTGATGATCTTCGTTTTATGGCCGCTGAGTTGATCTATGTCAGTTCGCCGACTGATCTATATCGTAGCGTTAGCTGGAAATAAGCGTTTACACTATAGAAGACCCTCACCCCGGCCTTCGGCCACCCCTCTCCCGTCTTGACGGACGGGAGAGGGGCTGGGGGTGAGGGCGGGGAACTTAGGAGGTAAACTCGATGAAATTCGCAGTGCCAAAAGAGACCGCCCCGCACGAGCGCCGCGTCGCCCTGACGCCGGAGACGGTGGGGAAGCTCGCTAAAGCCGGGCAGACGGTCGCGATCGAATCCCAAGCCGGCGCAGGCGCGGCCTGTCCCGATCGCGACTACGAGGCCGCCGGCGCAAAAATTATCACCGAAGCCAAAGCGCTCTGGAGTGAAGCAGAGATCGTGCTCAAAATCCAGAAGCCCACTCCCCAAGAGATCGCGCTCCTGCGCGAGGGGGCAGTGCTCATCGGGCTCTTGCAGCCGTTGATCCATCCCGAACTCGTCCAGCAATTGGCGCAGCGGCGCGTGACGGCGTTCAGCTTAGATATGATCCCGCGCATCACGCGCGCGCAGACGATGGACGTGCTCTCGTCGCAGTCCACCGTGGCGGGCTATAAAGCCGTCTTGTTAGCCTCGCAGTTTCTGCCCAAATTCTTTCCGATGCTCTCCACGGCCGCGGGAACGATTGCGCCGGCAAAGGTCTTCGTTATCGGCGCGGGCGTGGCCGGACTCCAAGCCATTGCGACGGCGCGGCGCTTGGGCGCGCTCGTTCAGGCTTTCGACGTGCGTCCGGCCGTCAAACAAGAGGTCGAGAGCTTGGGCGCTAAGTTCGTGGGCTTAGCTCTCGAAGAGGCCGCTGATAAATCCGGCTATGCCAAAGAGCTCAGCGAAGAGCACAAACAGCAAGAGCGCGAGCTGATCGCCAAGCACGTCAAAGAATCTGACGTTGTGATCACCACGGCGCTCGTCCCCGGCAAGCGGGCTCCGTTGCTCATCACCAAAGAGATGGTCACCCCGATGAAGCCGGGCTCAGTGATTATAGACTTGGCCGCCGAGCAGGGCGGCAATTGCGAACTGACCCGAGCGGGTCAAGAGACCCATACAAACGGGGTCACGGTTCTGGGGCCGGTCAATCTGCCCAGCCAGATGAGTTTTCATGCCAGTCAGATGTTTTCGCGCAATATGCACGCGTTCTTGCACCTGCTCCTCACCAAAGAAGGCAAATTAAATCTAGACTTCAACGACGAAATCATCAAGGGCAGCTGTGTCACCCATGAAGGGAAGGTTTTATGACACCAGAACTCTTGTCAGCGCTCTATATCTTCGTCCTCGCGATGTTCTTAGGCTTTGCAGTCATCACCAAAGTCCCGCCGCTCTTGCACACGCCGCTGATGTCCGGCTCCAACGCGATCTCCGGGGTCACGGTTCTGGCGGCGCTCTTGGTCACGGGCTCGCAACAAGGGCCGCTGCAGACGATTTTAGGCGTGATCGCCGTCGCGCTGGCCATGACCAACGTCGTGGGCGGCTATTTGGTCACCGACAGAATGCTCCAGATGTTCAAGAAGAAACCGGGTGAGAAATAATGACCGCAAGAGAGATCTTCATCGCGTTGGCGTATATGATCGCGGCGGCGTGCTTTGTCGTTGGGCTGATCTGGCTGCAGACGCCCAAGCGCGCCCGCGCCGGCAATATCCTCTCGGCCTTGGGGATGCTCTTGGCCGTCATCGCTACGCTGCTAGCTAAAGAGATCGTTGACTATTCCATGATCGTGCTGGGAATAGTGATTGGAACAGCAGCCGGCGCGTGGATGGCCCGCACGGTGCCCATGACCGGGATGCCTCAGATGGTGGGCTTGTTGAACGGCTTCGGCGGCGCGGCTTCGGCGTTGATCGCCGCGGCCGAATATTTTCACTATGCCGCCGGGAAGGGACCGGCGCTCGATCTGACTATCGCGATCTTGCTCACCATGCTCATCGGCGCGGTCACCTTCTCCGGCAGCATGATCGCCGCGGGCAAGCTCCAGGGCGTCGTGAACGAGCGTGCCGTGACGTATCCGTTCCAGCAGCCGATCAATCTCATTCTGGCCCTGACGATTCTTGCTACGGGCGCTTATCTCGTGATAGATTTCGCTCATCCTTGGGTCTTTGGGTATTTTATCGTCGCGTCGCTGGTGCTGGGGGTGCTCTTCACCATTCCCATCGGCGGAGCCGATATGCCCGTGATCATCTGTCTGTTGAACTCTTTTTCGGGATTGGCCGCGGCCATGGCCGGCTTCGTCGTCAAGAACAATGCGCTCATCATCAGCGGGTCGCTCGTCGGCGCTTCGGGGATCATTCTCACCCAAATTATGTGCTGGGCGATGAACCGCTCGATTGGAAACGTGCTCTTCAGTGCTTTCGGCGCTACGGTGACCGCCGGCGCGGGGGGCAAGAGCGCCGCGGGCAAGACGGTCAAGCCCATCCAAGCCGACGAAGCGGCGATCTTGCTGGCCTACGCGCAATTGGTCATCATCGTCCCCGGCTATGGCATGGCCGTCTCGCAAGCGCAGCACGCCGTGCGACAGTTGGCCGACGAGCTGGGCAAGCGCAGTGTCGCTGTGAAATATGCAATCCATCCCGTTGCCGGTCGTATGCCCGGCCATATGAACGTCCTGCTGGCCGAAGCCAATGTCCCTTACGATCAGCTCTACGATATGGATCAAATCAACGACGAATTCCAACGGGCGGACGTAGCTATTGTTCTGGGAGCCAACGATGTAGTGAACCCCGCGGCGCGCTACGACAAGAGCAGTCCGATCTATGGGATGCCGATTCTCAACACCGATCACGCTAAGAATATCATCGTGATGAAGCGCAGCATGAACCCCGGCTTTGCGGGCATCGAAAACGAGCTCTTCTATCACGATAAGACGAGAATGCTCTTCGGCGATGCCAAAGAGTCGCTCACCAAACTGATCAACGAAGTGAAGAGCGTATAATATGCTGTCGCCTTTGCGCCGGTGGATGAATCCACCGGCTTAGCAGCTGAAAGCGTGCTCAAGCACGCTCACAGCCCGCTTGAGCGGGCTTCCATCTGCTGAGCCGGATGCTTGAGCATCCGGCGGCTTGAGTGACATGCCGCATTTTTTGAACCCCCGCTGCGCTTTTTGTTAAAATATATTTATGGACTACCCATTTGCCGAAGAGCATCGGATCTTCCGTCGCGCGGTGCGACGCTTCGTCGAAGAAGAACTGAACCCCCACGTACCAGAATGGGAGGCCGCCGGGATCTTCCCCAAAGAGATCTATAAGAGAATGGGCGATCTGGGTTTCTTGGGGATTCGCTATCCCACAGAGTACGGGGGAGCGAATGCCGATATCTGGTCTGCTGTTGTTTTCTGGGAGGAGCTGGGGCGCTGCCGCTCGCGGGGCTTAACTATGAGCGTATTAGTTCATACAGATATGAGCTCGCCCTATTTAGCTCAATGGGGAAGCAGTTCGCTCAAAGAGAAGTATCTGCCCGCGATGATCGCCGGCGAGAAAGTCGGCGCGATTGCGCTCACCGAGCCCGGCGGCGGCTCCGACTTAAGTCGCATTCGCACCATCGCGAAGAAAAGGGGCGCTCACTATATCTTGAACGGCAGCAAGACGTTTATTACTAATGCGCTCAACGCCGATCTCTTCTTCACGCTCTGCAAGACCGATCCCACCGCCGGCGCGCGCGGATTTTCTATGCTCATTGTGGAAAAGGGCGCGCGCGGATTTGAGGTGCGCAAGCTCTCCAAAAAATTGGGAATGCACGCCTCCGATTGGGGCGAACTCTCGTTTGAGAACTGCGCCGTCCCCGCAGAGAATCTCATCGGCGAAGAGCATCAGGGGTTTTATTATTCGATGCAGGGTCTGCAGAACGAGCGCTTCGCCGCTTGCGTCTCGTTTATTGCTTCGACCCAGCAAGCGATCGAAGACGCTATCAAATACGCCCAAGAGCGCGAAGTCTTCGGCCAGAGACTCTCAGAGCTGCAAATCACCAGACACAAATTAGCCAAAGCGCAGACCAAGGTCGAAGCCGCGCGACAGTTGCTCTATCACACGGCGCGACTGATCGAGCACAGCGCCGATGTCACGAAAGAAGTCTCGATGTGCAAAGCATTTTGCGCCGATGTCGCTTGTGAAGTCGCCGACGAGTCTCTCCAGATTCACGGCGGCTACGGCTACACCGATGAGTACGATATTTCTAGATTTTATAGGGATATTCGACTCTGGAAGATCGGCGCGGGCACGACCGAAGTGATGTACGAGATTATCGCTAAGAGAATGGGGATCTGACCCTCACCCTGCACCCTCTCCCTATCAGGGAGAGGGACGGGGTGAGCGTCAAAAATTACGGATCCATCTTCACCGTCGAAACGATCTCCCCTGAGATCGTCCACTCGGTCTGGCTGAGCACGGTCAGCTGCCAGCGCACTATAACGGTTCCCTCTAACGGCCAGTCGCGCGGATCGTGGCGCCTCTGATGATATTTCACATCGGCACCCACCAGCGCGCCATGCTCCAAGACCCCGACAATATGCTCCTTCATAAACGTCGCTGCGAGCGAGAAGCCCTCTGTAGGATCGCCTACGGTGTTCAGCGCTTCGGAGACGGCATTTATATGGATATGCCCGTGCGCGTCGCCGCTTTTGGGGTCGAGCTTCATATGCGCAGAAGCTCTGCCGAAGCGCCTCAAGTCATAGCGCCCTTCGATCATAAAGGGGCTTTGAAAGATGGTCACCGCCGGCAGATGCGCCAAGAGGCGCGCCGGGACGAGCCCACCGAATACAATACGGCCCGCCGCACGCCGCAGATCATAGCCCATTAAAGTCAGCCTATTCAGATCCCCGGAGAGATAGGCCGCGCCCTTAAAACTATAGATCTTCGCGCTGCCGGAGGTGCGCCCGGGCTCCAACTGAAGAGTGTAGCTCACGGCGTACGGAGTATCGTGCAAGAAGACCATCTGCGCCAGCGTGAGCGTTCGCGCGCCCTCTCCGGCCAGACCCTGCCCACCCACCACTCCCATTGCCAGAAGAACCGAGAAAATCACGACCCGCCAAAGACGAACGGTCATAGAGAGCATCCTCCTTCGTAGTTTTGCTGCTGTCAACTATTCTACTCGATTTTCTTGGAGCGCACACGCTTAAAACCACAGCGAGATCAACGGGACCTGCCAACTGAAATCCATAGCTTTGCTCTGGGGTCTCTTCATCTTGGCTCCCCACTGATAGCCGACCGTCGCTACGAGCGCCGGCACCGTCGGCAGGGCGACAATGGGAAAAGCAGTAGCAGTGATGAACCAGATGCCGCTGGCCATATAAGCAACGACGATATTCCCTTCGATTCCGTGCAGAGCCCCAAAGATGGCTACTCCGGCTAAGGCTCCCGCGGCCCGCCCCAGATTGATCACCAGAAACGCCGGCTCTCTCGTCCAGCCCCTGACCGGCAGGTGCAACAAGAGATGCGAAGGCTCCAGAAAGAGACAGAAGCTCTCGATCTGAGCGCACGCTGCGGCCAAGACCCCCAGCCCCAAGACGCCACCGGCGATCTCGCCGACCACGCCTGAAGCAAACTGCGCCACCCAGAGATCACCGGGACGGGGCGCACGCGCCTGCGCCAGCGCCGAAGATTCCCAAAAGAGCAGAGCAAGAACGACCCCTACTAAGATCTTTTTCATCGCTGCGTTCCTCCTGCCTTGCTGGGCTTTTAACCCTAAGTAAAAACCTATCAGACTATTAGGGATTCTGTCGGTAATCTTCAGTACACTCAGAGTTCATTCTACCGGCTTTGCTTGCGAGATGTCGCTCTTCTAGCGATTCACTTTGTCAATATATATTGACAAAACACTTGACTCTTGACATTCACTTTGTTAAATATTTATAATTAATAAGCTTGACGTTGTTTATGATTATCTTGATCACCAAGTAAAGGGTCTGCAAGGAGGTACTCACTCTATGAAAGACGTTCTCTGGCTCGATGAGATCAAGTGCTCCGATGTGCACTCCGTAGGAGGCAAGGCCGCATCGCTAGGAGAGCTCCGCTGGGCGCTTCCGGAGATCCCCGTTCCCGACGGCTTTGTGATCACCGCTGAAGCCTATCGCGCGTTTATGAACGAGACGGGCCTCGCCCGACGCGTGCACGCGCTGCTTCAAGAGCTCGACCCGCACGACCTGAGCGCCTTGGCCAAACAAGGGCAGAAGATGAGAGAATTGATCACCCAAACGGCCTTCTCGTCCGAATTAGAAACCGAGATCAGAGCCGCTTATCGCGTTCTTCTCCAGCGCAGCGAATCTCTTTCAGTCGCTGTGCGCTCTTCGGCCACTACAGAAGATTCTCAGGAGAACTCCTTCGCCGGCCAGCACGATACGTTCCTGAACGTCCAGGGCGAAGAGCAGTTATTGGAGAGCGTCAAGCGCTGTTTTGCCAGTCTCTTTACGGATCGCGCCATCTCGTATCGCTATGATCGGGGGTTGACCGAGGAGGATCTGGCGCTGGCCGTCGTCGTCCAGCAGATGGTGCGCTCGGATCTAGCCTCTTCCGGGGTGCTCTTCACGCTCGACCCGGAGTCGGGATTGACCAATGTGCTCTATCTGACGGCGGCTTACGGATTTGGGGAATTGGTCGTGCAGGGGCGCGTCAATCCCGATCAGTTTTATATCTTCAAGGCCGCGCTCTCCGACGGCTATCGTCCTATTATCGAGAGACGCTTGGGGAGCAAAGAGATCAAGCTCGTCTGCGACGGGGAAGACCGGCTCAAAGAAGTTCCCGTACGAGCCGCCGAGCAGCGTGCTTTTTCTCTCAGCGACGACGAAGTTTTACAGCTGGCGCGCTGGGGCGTGCGCATCGAAGAGCACTATGGCCGCCCGATGGACATCGAGTGGGCCAAGGACGGCCTAAGCGGTCGGCTCTTCATCGTGCAGGCCCGGCCGGAGACGGTCCATCGCGCGCAGGGTCTCCATATCTTAGAGAGCTATGTCCTAGAGCAGCGTGGAGAGCTTGCAGTGCGCGGCGAACCCGTCGGGAGCAAAATCGGCCAAGGGAAGGCCCATATTATTCAGAACGTGCGCGAGATCAAGACCTTCCAACCCGGCGAAGTTTTAGTGACTCAGATGACCGATCCCGACTGGGAGCCGATTATGAAGATCGCCTCGGCGATTGTCACGGAGCGTGGGGGGAGGACCTGCCACGCCGCGATCATCTCGCGCGAGCTGGGCATCCCCTGCGTCATTGGCGCCGAGGGCGCTACGCAGAAGATTAAGACAGGCCAAGAGATCACCGTGGACTGCTCCCAAGGGGCGGGCCAAGTCTTCCGAGGGAAGCTGCGCTATCGTGTGGATAAGATCAATCTGGAGTCTCTTCCCAGAACGCGCACCCAAATTATGATGAACGTGGGCATCCCGGAGATGGCTTTCGCTCAAGCGCAGATCCCCAACGACGGTGTGGGACTAGCTCGCGAAGAGTTTATTATCAGCTCGCACATTGGGATTCACCCCAAGGCGCTCTTGGAATATGAGCACCTCAAAGCCCGCGCGGCCCATGATCCACAGGTTGCTCAGATTATTAAACAGATTGACGAGCGCACGGTGGGCTACCCAGACAAAGCCCAATTCTTCGTGGAGGTGCTCGCTTCGGGAGTAGCTGTGATCGCCGCGGCCTTCTGGCCCAACGACGTGATCGTCCGACTCTCGGACTTCAAGTCCAACGAGTACGCGAGCTTGATTGGAGGCGTGCTCTACGAGCCGACCGAGTCCAATCCGATGATCGGCTGGCGCGGCGCTTCGCGCTACTATGACCCCAAATACAGAGAGGCCTTTGAGCTGGAGTGCCGAGCGCTCAAGAAAGCTCGCGACGAATGGGGGCTGACGAATATCAAAGTGATGATCCCGTTCTGTCGCACGCCCGAAGAGGGGAAGAACGTCATAAAGACGATGGCCGAATTTGGGCTGCGCCCTCATGAGAACGGCTTGGAAGTCTACGTGATGTGCGAGATCCCCAGCAATGTGATCTTGGCCGAAGAGTTCGCCGAGATCTTCGATGGTTTCTCTATCGGGAGCAACGATCTCACACAATTGGCACTTGGGCTGGATCGCGACTCGGAGCTGGTCGCCCATATTTACGATGAGCGCAATGAAGCCGTCAAGCGCTTGGTGAAGCACGTCATTACCGTAGCCCATCGCAAGGGGCGCAAGATCGGGATCTGCGGCCAAGCGCCTTCAGATTTCCCGGAGTTTGCAGAGTTTTTGGTGGAATGCGGGATTGATAGCCTCTCGCTCAATCCCGACACGGTCATCAAGACGAGACTCTTGGTCGCCGAAAAAGAGCGCACATCTTTGCCCACGCCCACTGTGTTGGCAGTAGCCGCCGGATGCTGAAGCATCCGTCTCAGCTAGGCTGACAGCGTGCTTTAGCACGCTTCCATCTGGTGAGCCGGTGGATTCATCCACCGGCTCAAATGTCTCTTCCCCAAAAGAGAGGGCCTTAACCTCGGTAGCCGCACGCGGCTTTCGGGCGGGGTCTCCCTGTGCAGCCTCATGTGGGCGCGGTTCGATCACCGGGTTAAGGCCGTCTGTTGTTATTATGACATAAACTTATAGAGATTGTCAAGTAGCATATATGTTTATCTCCCCCACAGGCCGAGATCGCCACGCGCGAAACGCTCCGCTTCGTCGAGCACCTCGCGCACTCTTGTCGGAGAGTCCGATTCGCAATAGAGCCGTAAAAGCGGCTCCGTCCCGCTCGCTCGCAGCAGGAGCCAGCCCTTGGCAAAGCGCAACTTCACCCCGTCGAGCATCTCGGTCTTCATCACTTCCAAGCCCGCGATCTCTTTAGGGGGCCGCTGCTGGACGCGCTCGACGACTTCGAGACGACTCTCCAAATGAATATCGCGCCGGTCGTACCAATGCGGCCCAACTTCCGCTAACAGATCTTCGACGATCTCGCTCAGCGGGCGAGAAGCCCGCGCGGCGATCTCGCAAATTAAGAGCGCATTGAGAATTCCGTCGCGCTCCGGGATATGATTCTTAATGGCAAACCCGCCGGATTCTTCGCCGCCGATGAGCACGTCCTCGCGCACCATCTTCTCACAGATATATTTGAAGCCCACAGGGACTTCTTCCAGCGCCAGATCGTGTTTGACGGCCAGCACTTCGGCCATATCGGAGAGCGCAAACGATTTGACGACCTTGCCCCGCCAGCGACGCGCTAATAATAAGTGCTTGAGTATCAGAGCAAAACAGCGATGGGAGTCTAAGATCTGGCCGCGCTCGTCCATGGCAGCCATACGGTCGGCGTCGCCGTCGGTCACGACGCCCATCAAGAATCTGGCCATGCGCGCGCGCTTCTGGCGCTCGCTGGCGATCACCGCGCGCAGGGGGCTTAAATTTTTTTCGACAGGTTCGGGGTTCTTTCCCCCAAAGCGCGGATGATCCCCCCCGCGCACCTGCAGATGCTCAACCCCCAGCTCTTTGAAGATCTGCGCGATATACCCTCGGCCTGCGCCATACATCGAGTCCACGACGACGGAGAGCGGGCTTGCCCCAAGTGTCTTTCGGTCAATGAGTTCCCGCAGGCGCTGCAGATACGGGGACTTAAAATCCACAAAATTCAGCGCGCTCTCTGGGGACTTGACGGCCGGAGCCTCAGCGGGGATGAGTTGCTCAATGAGATGCGTCACCGAAGGCGGCGCAGAGCTTGCGTACTCGACTTTGATCTTGACGCCGTTATATTCGGGTGGATTATGGCTGGCCGTCACCATCACGCCCAGCGCCGCTTGGTGGGTCTGCACCGCAAACGAGAGCGCGGGAGTGGGCAGACCATCTTCGGCGATCCAGACGGGAATCTCTGCGTCTTGAAGCACCCGTCCGATCTGTATAGCAAACTCTTTGGAGAGAAAGCGCGTGTCGTAGCCGATGACCACGCCCCGTTCCGGCGGGCGGCAGGGAACGCCCCAGCGCTTATAAAGATCGAGCGTACGACGCTGCGGGCTTCTTAGATAGAGAGCAAGAGCGTGCGCTACGCGCGCGACGTTCTCAAATGTAAAGTCGCGTGCGATCACCCCCCGCCAGCCGTCGGTGCCAAAACGAATCTCGCTCATATCTTACCGTGCGCGCAAGACCCGCCCGTCGCGCTGCACGATCTTCTCCACGTGCGCCGGCAGCGTTATCTCCATCTTTTCCAAGACCTCTGTGATGAGATCGCGCGGCAGGGCCGACTCCAACCACAGCGTCTCCAGATCGACGGCTCCATTGACGACGGGGATTTCGTTCAACATTTTCTCCAGGGCGCGCGCGTAGTTTTGCATCGCATCCGGCAGATAAGCCCCGTCGGGCGCGCTCAGCTGCTCCTCGATCTCCATCAGTACCTCCACTCTACGGTGTACGTAACGGTCGCTGTGCCCTGAGCTTTCACGGGCGCTTTGAAGAGCACCGTGTAAGCATCGAGTTTTTCATAGCTCGGCTCCGAAGAGATCATCTTCCAAGTCCCCTGCAAGCGCTCTTGGACTTCGATGGTCACATCGTTCTCTTTCTGGTTACGCAGCTTGATCTCATAGGTCTCTCTATAGGTCTCGCGACCGAACTCGTCGCGCCCGACGACTTGACGATCTTTCAGAACTCTTTCGGCCTTCAGATCAAAGACCATCCCCGCGACGAGCGCGATCTTCTCGTTCTTGGGCGTGTGTTCCAGAGCGTCCTCGCCGATGAATCGTAAGGGCGAACGACCGTTCGCAACTATTTTATAAAGCCGCACGACGCCCGCCGGCAGCGCTATACCCAGCCCGTGCGCTGCGTCGTTCAACAAACGAATCTCAACGCGGACTTGCTCCGGCGAACGCGCAGCTTCATAGACATAATGCTTGGAGACTCGGACAGCCGGGGCTTCCAAGAACGAGAGCTGAAGCGTCTGTTGGTCTTTGAGCGTCGTCGGTCGGGTCAGTTTGTACTCGTGATACTCAAACGCCGGCTTCGTCTCGACGAGGGCTTCGGACGCGGCGGCTTGTTCGAGCCGCTGGGCCATAGGGATCACGGGCGGCGGTGGAGGCGTCACGCGGCGCAGTTCACCGGCGATGAGGGTCAGACGAGCATGGGGATAGTCCCGCCCCGACTGATTGCCGATCACCACCCAACTGCTCAGCTTAAATTGGTCTTCGGTTTCGTTCAGAATTGCCGTGTAATGGGCCGACCAGCGAAGTCCGTCCACCAGATAACTGAGTTGCCCGGTGACGACGCCCTCGGCCTCGCTGTAGGCACGCCAGCGCAGCACGGGAGCTGGGCGATAATCCGGGAGTTTGGCCAGCGCGATCTCGCTATAATCTCTGAGAATCTGCACGCGCCCCGATGGCTCCTGCAGAACGATCCCGTCTTCGGTGCTCAACAGCACGCCGCGATAGGTCTTGGGGACGAGAGCGCGCGCCACGGTCACTTCGATCTCTTGACCGATAGAGCTTTTCAGAAACTCAGCACTATGGGCGCGCTGCGCGGGCAAGAACTCTTGCTCGAAGATACGAAACGTTTCGCCGGGGGTGCGAAAGACGACCGAGTCGGGGATGAGCGTGTGGGGCACGGGGACGATAGAGTAGATCTGTTCGCCTTTAACGGCGTTCAGCGCATACTCTTCTTCGAGCAGGCCCAAGTCGCTATAGAGCGTGAGGGCCAGCGGGGGAGCCTCTTGATGCGAGCCGGCGCTCACGAACCAGCCGCTGAGTACCATCGTCAGAGCGAGCGCTATGCGTTTCATGATTTGACCTCCGTGTGCTGTGTAGAGGCGACGTGTGCTTCGCCCGTATAAGCTTAGCGCATGGAGAGCGCTTGGGCAATTTGTGAGGTTGACACTGAGAGGGGGCAGGGCTATAATTTGTACAGACTGGCGGCGTAGCCAAGTGGCAAGGCAAGGGTCTGCAAAACCCTCATACACCGGTTCGACTCCGGTCGCCGCCTCCAGATCAAACTGAAAATCTGGGTGGTTAGCTCAGCGGAAGAGCGTCTGCTTGACGTGCAGAAGGCCATAGGTTCAAATCCTATACCACCCACCAACAGGCACGCAAAACCACTTCCAATCTGCAATAGCACCCTCTCACGCGCCTGAACTCACAGGACGTGCATCAGGCCAAAAACAGCCCTAAGCAGACGCACTACAGGACGCAGATAACGGACACGCTTTCGCTCTCTCAAGCTGTGGAGATGTTCACCCAGCACGCCCGGATTCACGGTCGAAGTCGCAAGACGCTGGCCCTCTATGAGTGGGTATTCGAGCAAGTCCATCAGGCTATAGGCGATAAGCCCTTAAGCCAGCTCGACACCATGACGCTGAGACGCTTTCTCTCAGAGCTTATAGAGCGCAACTGGAAGCCCACCAGCGTCAGCATTGTGCACCGCGTCTTCAATGCCTTTTTGAATTGGTGCAAGAGAGAAAGCTTGGTGACAAGCAATCCGCTTGACGGTATTCCCGCACCGAAGACGCCCAAAGTTTTCCCGTTCATTCTAGACGAGTCCCAAGTCCGGTCGCTCTTGGCCGCGTGTAACAGAAGCAACTTGCACGAGGCCAGAAACTACGCCATGCTCTTGCTCTTCATTGACTGTGGCTTGCGGCTGAATGAGCTTATAGGCTTGCGTCTAGGGGACGTTTCATTAGCTCAAAGATCGCTCAAGGTGCATGGTAAAGGAGCCAGAGATCGGATCGTCTTTATGGGAGCTAGGACAGCCAAGGCTCACCGGCGCTGGCTGGAACTGCGGGGCTTTAGGACGGGATACTCGGACGCGCTCTTTATAGATCGCAAGGGGGAGCCATTGAAACCGCGCTGGGTTCAACAGGTGATAGCACGCCTAGGAGTCAAGGCGGGGATCAAAGGCGTCCGTGTTAGCCCCCATACGCTGAGACACACCGCCGCGACATTGGCGGTCAAAAACGGGATGGACCCCTTTGCGCTTCAGCGACTCTTGGGTTGGGAAAACATCTCGACCGCGCTCAAGTATGTGCATCTGGCTGGCACCGCACTAAGAGAAGCGCACGCCAAGGCGAGCCCGGTGGACAGGCTATTGGAAACCTGACCCATTTGACTTGGTTGCTAGACTTGCCCGTTATGAAAGCAAGCTGTCAAGGAAAGGGGTCTTTGCTAGACAACTTCAACTTGGGAATCGGAGTGTGATTCTATGCGGCTTTTCGACCCTAGCTCAGGAGCACCTTTTTTTGACAGCAGCAGCGACCGAACCTTCTCATGGCTGACCCCAAAGTGCTGGGCGACCTTGCGCAAGCTCCCTAACTCGCCGTATTTGGCTCTTACGGCTTGAGGGTCTAGTTCGATAGGCTTGCGCCCCCAGCCGTCCAAATCCCCTTGCTCCTGCTTGCGTCGGTAAGCGGCCTTCACTCGCTCGGAGAGTCGAGCCGACTCCATCTTTGCTTGCAGGGCCACAAGCTGAGCCACAAAGTCTCTCAAGATGCGACCGAGATCCCCTTCAACGTTGAGCTGATCCAAAAAACTCTCTTGCACAGAATGGAGCTGCACTCCCCAAGCGTTGAGCATCTTCAAGTCTTGAAGGAATACGTAAGCCCCTTGGCGCGTCCAGCGATCTACCGACCAGACCACAATATGCTTGAACTTCCCAGCACGAGCATCACGCTTACATGCTTCATACTCAGGACGCTCAACATCTTCGCGATAGCCACTCAGCCGGTCACGATAGACCTTGATGATCTCCCAACCTCGCGTCGTGCAGAATTGGTCGCACGTCGCAAGTTGATTGCTCTCCTCTTGCTCCTCAGTCGAGACACGCAGATAGATCGCAGCTTTCATAGCTTCACCAACCAAAGTCCGGCCAACGCTGGCGGATGGCCTCGACGATCTCTGGCCGGTGGACAGACTCAGCACAAACTAATCCGTAGACTCTTCTCGCTCCGGCCTTTTTGAGCACGCGGGCCGCTTCCCAGAGCGTGGCCCCGCTACAGCAGACGTCATCTATGACCGCGATCTTCAAGCCCGCGACGGTAGCGTTAGGGGGCAGCTCGAAGCAGTCCCGCACGTTGAGCGCCCGCGCGATAGGATTGAGATTCGTCTGATAGCCTGTCTCCTTGCACTTACGCAAGAGTTCTTTCGCGGGCACCCGCACGATCCGGCTCAGCTCTTCTGCCAAGAGCTGGGAGTGATTGAAGCCCCGCCAGCGGCGATCTTTAGCGTGCATCGGCACCCACGTCAGCACATCGGGTCTTAGGGGCAACTTCACAAAGGCGACGGCCAGCTCGCGGGCCAAGGGCTGCGCCAGCTCCTCCCTGAACTCATACTTGAGAGCTTTGACACTCTCTTCCAGAGCGCCCTCATACGGCCCGCACGAGATAAGCGCGTCGAGTATCTTCACAGCAACCTCTTGCGCTTGGCTTTCCGATAAGCCATCGTCACGCAGTGCCTTATCGTCTTGCCCTCAGCCTTGCACGATTCGATCCCACGACGGATGAACTTGCTGGCCGCTTTGGGCAAGCGTCGGCAACGCCGCTCCTCAGCGATCAAGGGCCGTGACTCCAGCTCCCTCAACAGCTCTCGGAGATCGTTCATTATAACTCTCCTGCATCGGCGATCAGCCCGGCAGGCACGACGAAAGTGCACCTGCCGGGTCTCCCGCCGTCAGTCCTCTTCATCTTTGACTTTTTCCGCTTTCACGTCAATCGGCTCCGGCTCTTCACCGGCCAGCTCGCCAATAGCCTCTTCCAAAGAGCCGATCCGTCGCTCGTGATCGAGCGCAATCTGGCCGAGCTTCACAATGGCCTTGCGATTGAGATTGACCTCAGCCAAGATCGCTCTGTCGGCGTCGCTCAGCTCGACTTCCGTCAGATCATGCGTCGGCTCGACAACGGCCAGAGCTTTCGTCTTCTTTCTCTTCGGCATCTTCAGTCACCCCCTTTAAGAGATTCGATCTCTGTGAGAATCTTCTCGATCTTCTTTTGGGACGATTTCAGCTCTGCGATCAACTGAGGCACCCGCGACTTCAGACCGGCCAAAACTAACCCCGATCCGGGCTCGCTCTTGCCGGAGACCCAGCGAGAATAGGTCTCTTGCGTGACGCCGCACAGATCGGCGACTTTCTCTTGCGGCCAGTCCAGCTCGCGCCGCATCTTCTCCATCTGCTTGACGAGCTTCTTAAACTCTTTGCGCTCAGAATCCAGCATCGGTGCCATAGCGACTTTATTATACACTAAGCATAGAGACTATGCAAACACGGGCAAAAAGAGAGAGCTACGACGCCTATAGATATAGATCGAGAGAGAGAGCTACAGAGCAGCTCTCTTCTCTTCAAACTCCTTGGCATTTCGCTGCGCCTCTTTCACATATTCTAGCAGCCGATCCTCTTGTTCGACCTTCAGGTTCGGCTTCTTTATATAGCGCCCTTGTTCCCACAGGTAGATCGTCCATTTGCTCTTCCCTATATAGCGCGCGAGGGAAGCGGCCGTATCTCGCTTCCAAACTCTGGCTCGGCGCAGTATATATATAGCATCCTGAACAGACTTTATCTCTAACTCATACCAGGGCTTCATAGAGATCTCACTGTCATTTCGCGCTATAGCGTATCACAAGAGCAACGCCGCTCACGCTCTCTCAGCCATGCTAGAGCGAACAGGATGGACGCGCCGATCCCTATGCCCGCCACGACCTGCCAGAAGCGCAAGCGACTTTTGATCGCCAAAACCTTGCTCTCAAGATCGCCCAACCGCTGACCCGTCTGAGCCAGCTTCTGCATAAGACCATCGAGAGTCTTCATGGTTCGATTCTACTACTTGCGCGAGTTGATGCAAGGGCCATGCCCCCAGCGCTTCTCCTTTATAAAAGCTTTGAGCGCTTGCCCTAAGTTATCATTAGGTTGCCACTCCATCGGCTTGCCACAGACGCTACACGGGAACATCTCTTGATATTGTTGATATTGCTTGAGCTGCCCCATCAGCTCACTCACATCTTGCGATACGACCGCCAGCTGGTCTTCAGTCTCTTGCAGTTGCTCTTGAAGCCTCTGATTTTCGGCCTCAAGCTCCCGCACGCGAGCCCGCTCACGTTCAACGTCCTCATAGAGCTTCTCTGTGAGAGCTACAACTTCGCTCATTGGGCTATCCCTCCAACTTCACGAACTAGACCAGACTTGGACTTCAACGCGATCTCCACCATCTTCGCCGTTGCCTCAAGACGAAAGAACAACTCAAGCCCACAGCCCCGACAGAATCCGTGAGGCTTGCCGTTCTTTATCGGTTTGAGGGCTATCCACGTGCTGCACAGCGGGCACTTGAACTCTAGATTGTTGTTCATAGGCTCTCACTCCCTATATATATATTATATCCCTAGCCTAGGGTCCCCTAGCCTAGGCTAGGACTAGCGTAGCCTAGGGCTAGCGTAGGCTAGGCTAGGGCTAGCCCTAGGGTAAGTATTTTATATGGCGATACGCAGCTTTCTTGCATAAAGCCCCACTTCCAAGTGTGCGAGCTTTTTCAGTGTCTCGACACTGATCCCCGTCCGCTGGGAGATATGTCGCCAGGTCCGAGGGCCGTTGGCGTAACCCTTTCCACGACGGCTCAAGACCGCTTCCCGCCAGTATTTCAACGCGATCTCCATCTTGCGCCTCTCAAGCCCCGGACAGTGGGGTGAGCATAAAATTCGCTTCTCTCGGCGAAAGCGCGTCGTGAAAAACCGCCCACAATAGCTGCATCTGTAGAGATACCCTGTTGGTCGAGTGATCGCCCGGCTTGTCTTGCTATGCCCGTTGGCTGTAGAATGCATCATGGTTGACGCCCTGGGGCTGTGCGCTGAACTCTGAGGGCAACGGCAAACAAGCCCCAGGGCTGATCCCTCCTTAAAGTTGGATCAGGGGCTGCATGAACTCAGCCCCGGACAGATCGCTCAGCTTGCCAATCGAAATTCTTCTATGAGCACGGCACTGAGCGATCTTCTCTTGAAGCTCGATCTCGGAGAGCTGCATCACGGGAATCTTGGCCTCTCCAAGCTGCTTCCACTGCTCCGGTATGATCTCCATAGCTTGTACACGGGTCTGGGCCGCAGCCCGCTCCAAGCCCTTGCCGTGATTGCGACCGCCACAACAGCAATCACAGTGGGACGATACGGCATTATGGCATCGAGCGTCGCACCGCCCGATCAACGTCCCGTCGCCCCTGCGGATCTCGATCAACGTCATAACGTGCTCCCTTCTTAACGTTGGGCATCGGTCGCCCACAGACCGGACACTTCTCATGGCGTCCGAGAAGCCACTTGCGCCACGCCTTGAACTCCCGCTCCGTTATGCGTGCCATTGCTACCCCCTTCGACTGCGAAAACATCTACGATCTTGCTGAACGTCCGCCCTTCGCTACCCATCTCGTTAGTGACCACGATCTCGCATTCTCTTCCGATCAAGGCTTTGAGATTAACGACTTGCCCGTCCTTCAACGGCCCGATCAACCGCGTGACCAGTGACGTCAACTTGGCTTTGGGGCCAAGCCGGAGCCCGTAGGTCTTTCTCAAGACTCGACCCGCTTCAGCGTTCAACAGCTCGAACTCGACGGTCAACGCTCTCTCGCCCTCTTTGTAAGTGCTCGGCTTTTGCTCCAGTGCTCTGATCTTGGCGCGATAGCTCCCCGGCTTGATGGGCCTCATCTCACGGTATTCGACTGTCAGTGTGTTCATCTATCTCAGCTCCTTTGCTGTGATTTGGGGTCCTCTCTGCGGCGACCCGACCGCCGACTGGCTCAGTTGAACGCGAAGAGTGCTCTCATGCCGTCTTTGGCCAACGTGAGATCGGCCAGCACGATGAAGCGCGTCACGGCAAAGCGAGCCCCGTCGCCGTGTAAGAAACTCCGACGCTCGAACTCATGGGCCTCGATCTCACGCACCGACCCGTCCGGGAACTCAAAGCGAACGACGCCCACTCCGTCTCTGTGCTCTTGCCAGACCGCTTCGTCTATGCCGACGGCCTGACGGAGCCGGTAGATGTGGCGCTCCGTGACCTTCTTTACCAACGCACCGCCCTCGACACGGTAGGGCGACGCACGCCCACCGTTAGGGGCTAGCACCGCGATCTTGTTCATTGCGCGACCTCTTGTGCTAAATCAGCAATATGGCTTCGCTCTTTGATAACGTCCATCAATTGGCGCATGAGCATCGTCTGTTGCTCTAGGTCTGTGCACGTCTCAATCTCTTTCAGAAGCTCTAGACCCTCAAGGCTGAGCAGGCAGAACTCCCGAAGGTTTTGACTGCCTAGCAAACGATACGCCGCTGCCAACGCTCGATTGAGATGCCCAAGGGGCTCGATACACTCGATACGACAGCGAGATACTTGCTCAACGTTTAGCGTCTCCACAGTTCTCACCCCCTTTCTGGCCCAAGCCTGATGAGGTCGCTGTCACTTTTGCTGTCACTTTCAAAACGAGGGTTTCTTCTAGATAGAGTCTGTAATATCTTAAAAAGAGCTTACCCCCGAAGTTGCAACTGCAACTTCGTCCCTTATATAGAATTCGGGTTTTGTAGACCCTATCTGCAAAAGACCCCCATTTTGAGGGTGACAGCGCTTTTGACAGCGCCCGGCTATCGGTGCTCGGTCTTTCAGTCCAGGACAGCATAGACCCGACTTCGGGGTTCATAGAGCACCTCTTTCGCCTGCTGCAAGTTGGCGAGCGCGGTTGAGAAAACCCAAAGACCGGCTCGGTAGGCATTGGTCTGGTCTCTGAGTTTTTTCTCTGCCAAGGGGCCGCGTGACCGCAGCACTTTGACGATCTTCTGCTCCATTACTGCGATCGCATTGGCAGCGTCAGTAGGCATAACCTCTTCGCGCACAGCAAGCTGCCACTTGGCGATTCCTGTAGCCGCGTTGATCGTCTCAGCATCAATCTCCGTCTTGCCTGCGCTGAGGGCAATGAGCATCGCAAGACGTAGTCCGATAGCATCGATCCGTGTTCCTGTAACCGTGCGCGGGATGGTTCTGTAGAACTCTCCCCAGATCGCTTCGGCTTCTGGCGTCAAGCGCATCGTCAAGGGATTGGCGGGCGTGTAGGCTCGTAGCTGATAAAGTGTCGCGCCCAGCTCTTGAGTTAGGGCTTGCTCGATGCTGGACGGCACTTCACGGGGGACGGGAATAGACTCTTTTGCCTCATCAAGCACAAGCAGCAAGCGGTTCGGAAATCCTATCGCAACGAAATTCGCGTCAAAGAGATTTGAGAATGTGTCAAGCGTACAGGCTGATAAGAGCGATAAATGAACGTCTTGCAGTTCTATATCGTGGCCTTTCGTGTGATTCTCAGCTCTCGTCTCGTCAAACAGAGTATTCACAATAGAAAGCAAGATTGAGCCTTCAATCTTCGCTTTGTCTACAAACGTGCGCAGCTCATCAAAGACCATGAGGCAGTTTGTGTAGTTTCTCTTTTCTATTGTCTTTGCCAGCCCCTCAGCCGAGCCAAGACCGCGCACGACGGGGAAACTCATCACGTTGCGGGCAAAGAAATCCGTTGTCAGCTTGATCGCGGTGCTCTTGCGGGAGAGCCCCGAAGCACCAAGCAGCACGATGTAAAGTCGTGCCGGGGCTTTCGTCGCGCCTTGCAGTATGACACGATCCCCAACCAGTGCACCAAGACAGGTTAAAAAGCTCAAGTAGAAATAGCTCTTTGGCGATTCACAAGCTGTCGAATAGGTGTCGGCAAAATCAGACGCCAAGCCTATGTAGGCAGATTCCGGGAAGCCAAGCGGTGCCGGTGCCGCGCCGTTGTGCGCTGTCTCGCCGATCTTGTCAACCTTGGCTTGGGCTACGATCTCTTCGAGTGCCGCGTCCGGGTCGGTCTTTGCTTTCTCGTAAGCAGCCAACAATCGCGCAGCCACTTCGCGCTTGCGGGCGGCCTCTTTAATTTTGTCGCAGTAATAGGGCACAGACGCAACCAGCGGTGCTTGCGCAAGGAGATCATTCAAATATGAGACAGGCAGCTCTCCAATATCGCGGCTCTTGTCGTTTTTTTCGAGCCAGTCGACAACCTCAGTCGGTCGAATCGGCGCGTTCTGTTCATACAACGCAAGGATCGCTTCAAGAAATCTCTGATGGCGACGCTCCCAAAAGTCGCTCGCCGTTAGGGATTCCCCAAGCACCGGCACGACTTCGCCGGGCGAGAGCAACGCCGCGCCCAGCACGGCCCGCTCTGCTTCGAGAGCCCTGGGAAGGGCCTTGAAGTCGCCTAAGTCCGATGGGCTTGAAGAGTGGTGGGATGATCCGCTATAATCAAAATGAGGTTCGTTCATATTTTCACCTCAAAGATTCCGCGCCGCGCGGGCGACCGCCAAGTCTAAGCCGCGCGGCGCAGTTCTTCTGGACGTCTTCCTTTCTCGCTGCTGTTGTCATCAATCAACGGTAGATAACGGTCGAGTGCTCTTTCCAGAATGGCAGAGAAAGAAATCTCTCGCTTCTCAGCAATCTCTCTTGCTCGCTTTGCCAGATCTCTGTCCAGCGTCGTCCTCAATGTGACTTTCATTATCCATCAGCTCCTGGCCATATTGTAGCGAAAACTTTAGCGCGAGTCAAGTTTAGCGCTAAGGCCCCTCAACATACTCTTCCACGCTAAAGGTTTAGCGGTAGCGTTTACATTGATTAGCTTTAGCGCTAAAGTTAAATTTTTCTCTGAGAGGCTTTCGCAATGCGGGATGGACGATTGTAGACCCTATCTCGGCATTTCTTTGAACACCAGCGCTGGCTACGTCTCTGACGCAAGAACAATTTTCCGCACTCTTCGCACCAACCGATTTTGTGCTGTTGATGCAAGATAGGCAATAAGAACGTGAATTCAATAGCGATCTCATCGAGTATTCCCCAGCTTATTTTTTCAAATATGGGTTGTATTAGATTTTTGAATTCGCTATCTTTTTTCCTGTTTGATCTCTCAGCCATGTGTAACAGCTTGGGTATATTCCAGCTTAGTTCTTTAGGCATCAAGCTGATCATCAGAAAGAAAATAGGAGCAAGGGCACTGGCTGCATCTTGGCTCTCGGAGAGGTTTTTAATAGTTCTCTTGAAAAGGTTGCTGAAGTTGAGAATCGTTTCGGCCTTCACTTGGCTAGAGCCATCGTTATTATATATGGCAGGCTTGCTAAACCACTGAGCCCGATTTGTTGCCTGCTCTTCCGATCCACCAATAACACGAATAAAGTTTTCTGTAGAAGCTTGCCAAGTTTTCTCGTTAACCTCGTGAAGAAAATTGAAAAACGCTTGAACATTCTTCCATTCAGCGCGTTCAGGCTTGGTTGCTTCCTGCTTCTTTGGCATACTGTATTCTACCGCTCATGGTGGGGGTCGGGCC
>JAJHSH010000020.1 GCA_022683945.1 Candidatus Acetothermia bacterium
AAGGTGGCCCAAGGCCGGGGGACGGTTTCTGACAACATTCTACGACGCTTTTGCTCTCATCGCAAGCCTTGACGGTCTCCTGTCCCCTCGCGCATGGGCCTTCTGTCCTCCCACAGAGGGAAGAAATCGCGTCGCCTCCGTGACCTGCCAGCACCGTGTATCGGCATCTCAAGAGATAGAATTCTCTTCAGAGTAGGGGCTTGCCCCTACAGAGTGAGGTGCTATGCGCTGCAGATTGCTTCTTTTGTCTCTCTTTGCCCTTTTCGCTTCTGTAAGTCTTGGCACAGTTCATGGCTACGCTTCTTGCCCGCAAGCCAATCTTATTGTCACCATCACGTCCAGTCCCTCGGCACTGATAGATACTGATAATGCGCAAAGCCCGCGCGTGGCCACGCTCACGGCGCGCGTGAGCAACACCGGCAGCGCACCGATTCAGAATCTGACGGTCTTCATCGGCGACGGGACGACGCCGGGAAGCTTCCCTCACACGGGCACACGCAATTTAGAACTGCTCGGCCCCGCCAGCGACGCCCGCCGGTCTTCAGGGGTACTGCTCCCCGGTGCGACCCAGACGCTCTACTGGTTCGTGCGCTACCCTGCTATGGAGAACACAGCTTACTCTTATACCGTCTGGGCAACCGCCGACGGCGGCTGCGGAGATTCTCAGATCGCCGCGCTGCACGTTCGCCGCGCCACGGCGAGCAACGCCAGCCGCGTCCGCCCTGTGAACGGCTCTGTGACCATCGTCCCGCGCACAACGATTACCCCCGGCGAACTCGTCACCGTAACGGTCACGGGATTCGATCTGGGCGCGGTCGGCCCGGGGCCTCAAGCCGTCGAAGACGCCTGGCTCCAACCCGTCAGCAACCCCAACTTCGACCCCAGCTGCTTGAGGCTCGTGAGCAGCGAGGTACGCCTCAAGAGCCTCAAGAGCGAACCCTATCGCGATCAGCTCTATTTCTCCGGGATCGGCTCGCACAACCCGCCGCCTAACTATAGCTATAACGCCGATGACTATGTCCGATATACTTTTATCGGACTGCGCCGCTGCACGACCCAACTCCAGCCCTATCAGCAGACGGCTTTTGGCAATGGACATCAATATAATTCCGACATCGGCGCGATCGCTCTCGCTATCCAAGTGGACGACCGCACCGGAGGCTTAGCTCTAGACAGCTTGGTCAGCCCGACTATCGGAGGAGCCGATACGACGCTCGCTTATACTATTGCTTACGGCAATACGTCGGGTGCGCCGCTGGGAACCCCCAGCGCTCCTCTGATCATCACCGCGCGCATCCCGCAGAAGAGCGCCGCGTATATTCCCAACAGCGCTACGTGCAGCACGAACTGTCTCAAGCTCTGGTCCACCGACGAGGGCGAGACGTTTTCGGCTTCTGAGCCCACTACGGCAGCAAGAGTCAACGTTATTCGCTGGGTCATACTCGATCCCGTTCCCGCCGGACAGAACCCCGCCGGTACTGTCGGCTTCCAGCTCAAATCGCTCGTCAACGGCGAACTCTGCAGCACCGCGCAGGGAGCGATCCACGAAAATATCGTGATCAGCTCCGATACGTCCTGCGTCAACAGCTCGACAGACTTGCAGATCGCGCTCGGCAGCTCTTCTACCGTCCGTCCGGGCGGCGCGCTCCGCTATGCGATCACTTATAGAAACCTGGGGCCCTCGATCGCCGAAGACGTCATCGTCACGGTGAATCTCCCCGTAGAAGTGCAGTTCGTCCAGTCCAGTCCGCCGCCGCAGAGCACCTCCGGCCAAGTTTTAACTTACAGGCTGGGCTCGCTCTCTCCCAACGACGGTGGCTCGCTCGCCCTGCAGGTCGCCGTCAGCCCCACGCTCTCCGAAGGCGCCAATTTAATAAGCACAGCGCGCATCGCCACGGCGACCACCGAGACCGAGACGGCCAATAACTCGGCGTCGTCCACCACGATCGTCGGCAGTCGCGCTCCGCAACTCACGGCGACGGCGCGCGTGCGCACCCTCGAAGATGCGCCGCCCCTGGGTCCCGGCCCCGGCGATATTCTAGAATATTCGGTCACAATTAAGAACACCGGCGCGGTCGCAGCGACCAACGTGCTCTTCACCGCCACACCCGACCCGCACACCCAATTATTAATAGGCAGCGCTTCGGCCTCAGAAGGCCAGATCCTCTCCGGCAACGCCGACGGCGACCGACAGATCCGCGTCCTCCTCGCTCAGTTCGCTCCCGACGCCTCAGAGACGATAGAGTTCAGAGTGCGCATCAGTGATCACCCATCAAGCGTGCGACGCATTCGCCTTCAGGGCATTCTCTCTTGCAATGAGCTGCCCGATATCCTCACCGACGATCCCCAGACGCCCATCCCAAACGATCCGACAGATCTCTCTCTCGGCTCTGGCCCGCTGCTCAAAGCTTGGAAGAGCTTCAGTCTCTTTAACGACTTAGATGGCAACGGCCTGCCCAGTCCGGGGGATATTCTCAAATATACTGTGAGGGTCGAAAATCTGGGCGCGGAGAGCGCCGACTCCGTCGTCCTCACTGAAGGCTTTGAGCCCCACCTCACACTCGTCGTCGGCAGCGTGACGACGACTCAGGGCGACGTCCTCTCCGGCAACGAAGTCGGCGAGCGCTTTGTACGCATCAATTTGGGCACCGTCGCGCCCAAGAGCCAGATCACTATCACTTATAGAGCCGGGATCAACCCCGATATTCCCAACGGACTCGCGTTCGTCGGCGGACAGGCGCTGCTCAATGCTGCGCATATCCCCAGCCGGCCCAGCGACGATCCTACTACACTGGCCGAAGACGACCCCACGCTCACGCCGGTCTGGAACAGCCCGCAGATCTACATCGGGCAAAGGGCCTATCTCAAAGTAGACGCCAACGGCGACGGCCTCCCCAGCCCCGGCGACACGCTGGGCTACTCCGTGACGCTCATCAATCGCGGCAATGTGGACGCCCAGAACGCCTTCTTCAGCAGCACCCCGGATTTTCATACGCAGCTCATCGTAGGCAGCGTCCGTGCTTCTCAGGGCAGCGTCACGACGGGCAATGCCTCCGGTGAGACTACGATAGGCATCGCACTCGACCCCATTCCTCGCAACGGCCAAGCCCAAATCTCTTTTGATCTGCTGATCAAAGACTCTCTGCCTAGCGCTATTATTGGTTTGGTCAACCAATCGCTGGTCAACGTTCCCGGCGCAGGCAGCTTCAGCAGCGACGACCCAAGTACGCCGGCGCTCCATGATCCAACGGTCACTTCCATTAATAACAGGCCGTTTCTGTATTTCACCAAAAGCATCTACGCCGCCAGCGACGACGACCGCAACGGCATGGTCAGCGCCGGAGAGCTGTTGGAATACGTCTTGACCGTGATCAATATGGGCACGCAAGAGGCTTCTGGACTCCAGCTCAGCGACGCTCTCGGCAACGATATGCGCATCTTAGAGGCGAGCGTCAGGACCGATCACGGACTGATCGCTTCGGGCGCGCTGCCCAACTCCAGAGAACTATTGGTCAATCTCGGCGCGCTGGCCGCGCACGGCGGTCGCGCCCACGTCAGTTTTCAGGTGCGCTTGCAGAACCCGCTCTCCGACAGAACTCTTACCAATCAGGCTTTTATCTGGGGGACGAATCTCTCGGAACAACCCAGCGACGATCCCCGCACGCCGACGCTCGGCGATGCGACCGTGCTCACCGCCGGAGAGTTTTTCATCCTTTGTGGTGACGTTGATTCCGATGGAGACGTGGATCTAGAAGACGCACGAATGGTCGGCCAAGCGGCCATCGGCGCACTCCAATTGACCGAGCGCCAGCGCGCCGCCGCCGATGTCGCCCCGCCCTTCGGCGTCATTGACGCGCGCGATGCTACAGCGATCGCCGAGATCGCGCAGGGCTATCGGCTCCGGTGCCCCATCGAATCTCGCACAGCGACGACCGATTTACAGACTCTAGAACGCGCTGTCATCCCCTTAAGCGTCGAACGCTTTGTAGGAGAATCTTTCCGGCACGCCGTGCGCTTCCAAGCCGAAGGCCGGGGAATTCAAGAGATCTCCGTAAAAGTCTTTAATCTTTCTGGGCAGCAAGTATTCGATAGTGACTGGCGTCTGGGCAGTGAGCTGGAGTGGCGTGGTCTTACGCGCGACGGTCGCAGAGTCGCCAACGGCGTCTATCTCTATCTGATCTCCGTGCGCGGGGCCGACGGCACTCTAGCTCAGAGCCGTCTGCAAAAGCTGGTGATCTTGCGATGAACAGACCCTCACCCCAGCCCTCTCCCTGGAAGGGAGAGGGTCGAGCAAAAGCGCTGTTGGTAATGACTCTTCTGGTCGCTCTCTGGGTCGTTCTCTCCGGTTGCGAAGGCTCCTATCGCGCACGATTGACCATCAGCACCGTAGAGCTGCTCCCCGGCGCTTCGGGCATCGTCCAGATTCGTGTGCTCAACCCACCTGATTTGAAAACCCTGCAGATCGGCCCGATGGGGATGTTCCTCTTTGACCCCACGGTGATTCAGATCACGGGGATCAACGGGGTGAACGGCTTTACGATCTTGGGGAGCGCCATCAACAACGGGCTGGGCACAGCGCAGTTCACCGCGAGCTTCGTGGGCGGCTCGGTCCGTCCCATTCTGGGAACCCCATGGAGCATTATAGAAATCCCTATGATCGAACTCACAGTACAAGCCGTCGGACTCGCCGGCAGCGAGACGGATTTAACTATCACTCAGATAGATCTCTGCTTAGATCGCATCGGGCAGCCCATCACGCTCAGCCCCGGCAGCCCCGGAAAAGTGGTGATCGTCACACCATGAGAAGCGCTCTTATCTTAGTTTTATTCGCTCTCGTCGCGCCGCCCCATCTGACGGGCTTCGCCGCGCCGATCTCCGGCGAGGGAATCGTTTCGATCTTCTTCGAGCCTGCTAACCCCGGCGAGAGCAAGCTCGACCAGATTGCTATGGACGTCGAGACGGGACTGCGCTTTCAAATCTCTCTCGGCGAGATCTCCCTCAGCAGTACCAGTATCTTCAGCTTTAAGGGCGCAGAGTTTCAGGCGTTTGAGCTGCGCGCGGGGCTGGCCATCTCCATGCGCCATATAGCGATCTTCGCCCCTAATATTATAGAAGTCTCTGATGATCCCTTTTGGACGGTGAGCAAAGCCGTGCCCGAACTGCCCGGCTGCCCGCCGAGCTGTCTGGCCGGGCTGCCCCTCAGAATGTTCCTAGACGAGCTGGCTTCGCCGCTCGATCTCCCCAAGATATTAGATCCCACGCTCAACGAGCCTTTACAGTTCAGAAAGCTGATCAGCCAACTGGGACTTGATCTTGCAGGACTGAGATTCTCGGTAACGCTCTTATTGGCGAACTGGGGCTCGCCGCAGAGCCCCTCTTTCGAGACGGGCGCGATCTTTGAAGTCGGCGGCCTAACCGTTGGCGGACTGGAAGTTCTGGCACAGACCTATATCGGCGCGCGACAGGGCTGGGAGTGTTTTGGCGAGTGCAAGCCGTGGGAACGCTTCTTCGAGGGCCAAGTCGTTTCGGGATTTGACTTCCAACAAGAGAAGCTCATCGTGAGAAATCTGCGCATCTCCGGGATCACTTTCGGGTTTGAACTCGTCTTCGATTTCGCCAGCGTCGGGTTTTCGCAACTCTCCATCTTCGCGCGGGGCAGCGTTCTGGGGTTGCTCATCCAACAAGAGATCGTCTTTGACCACCAGGCCAACCCGTCGTTCACGCGTTGGGCGTGGACGGTGCGCTGGGGCGAGGCGCTCCTCACATTAGAGCTGATAGACCCCAACGGCGGCTCGCTCGACTTCCCTATGAAACGCTTCGGTCTGCTCATCGAGTGGGGCTCGATCACGTTCCGAGATGAACTCGTCTTGCAAGACCCGTTCGGGTTGATGCATCTGATAGAGATCACCGCCGAGATGGAGCCCTTTGAGTTACTCTCTCAGACGGTCTTTATCGGCGGCTTAGTGAATGGATTCTACACACAAAAAGTGCGTGCCCAATGGCGCTTTATCGAACAGAACGGTTGGGCCGCCACCGGGGGCCTCGAAGCCCAGACGCGCCGGGACTATCTGCTCTACGCTGGGCCGTTTGTCAGCCTAAACTTTTAGTATTAGTAGGAGCGAGGGTATCTCGCCCTACTTGCCTATCATGCCCCTCGCCCGTTAAGATAAAGCCCCATGAGCGAGATGAGATCTCTGTTTGGGTCCGCACCCTCACCCCGGCCCTCTCCCGTGAAGGGAGAGGGAGAGAAGACCCAGATCTGGACGATCAGTCAAGTCAATCAAGCCGTGCGCGATCTGCTGGAGCAAGGACTGCTCCCCCTCTGGGTCGAAGGCGAGATCTCCAACTTCAAATACCACGCCAACGGCCATATGTACTTCACGCTCAAAGACGAGAACGCCGAGATCGAAGCGGTGATGTTCTCCGAACAGAACGCGCTCTTGCAGTTCGCGCCCGCCGGCGGTCAGAAAGTCATCGCGTTCGGACAGATTACTCTTTATGAGAAGCGCGGGCGCTATCAGATGAACATCTACAAGATGCGCCCCGCCGGGGTGGGCAAGCTGCAGTTGGAGTTCGAGAGACTGAAAGCCAGACTGGCCGCCGAAGGGCTTTTTGATGAGCGTTTCAAGCAGCCCGTTCCCCAATTCCCGGAACGGATCGGGATCGTCACCGCGCCCGGAGGCGCGGCCTTGCAAGATATGCTGAAAATCCTCAGAGAGCGCTATCCCCTCGTAGAAGTCTTGCTCTTCCCCGCGCGCGTCCAAGGCGAGGGTGCTGCGCAAGAGATCTCTGAAGCCATTCGCACTGCCAATCGCTATCATCAATCTCAAGAGCCAATAGATGTGCTGCTCGTCGCGCGCGGCGGCGGCTCTTTAGAAGACCTCTGGGCTTTTAACGAAGAACCCGTCGCTCGCGCTATCTTCGAGTCGGCCATCCCCATCGTCACCGGCATCGGTCACGAGATTGATTTCACAATGGCCGACTTCGTCGCCGATCACCGCGCCCCCACGCCAACCGCTGCAGCTCAGATGGTCGTCCCCGACCGCGCGGTGCTGTTGAGTTTTACGACGAGCGCAACCGAGAGATTGAAATCCCTGATAACTGCGCGTCTTGACGATCAGCACTTGCATCTCAAGATGCTCCTCAGCCGTCGCGGGTTCCATCGTCCGGCGCAGTTGTCCCGTGAACGTCGTCAGACGCTCGATCACGCGCGTGAGCTTTTAGCGCGCGCGCTGCGCGAGCGTTTGGGAAAATTCCAAGAGCGGGGGCGCGCTCTTATAAAGCGCTTAGAAAGCCTCAACCCGGCGAGCGTCTTGCGCCGCGGATTCGCTATAGCAGAAACAACTACAGGAGAGTTCGTGCACTCGGTCGAACAGGTCGCCGTCGGAGATAACTTAAAAATCAGATTGCATCGGGGTTCTCTGCTCACGCGCGTCGAAGCCAAGAAGGAGGTGTCCGGTGGAGAAGAAGACGGTTAAGATCGAAGCGGCGCTCGCTCGGCTTGAGGAGATCGTGCGCCAATTGGAGAGCGAGCAGCTCTCATTAGAAGAGTCGCTCGGACTCTTTGAAGAGGGAGTCAAGCTGGCCGATCAGGTTCAGAAGAGACTGACGGAGGCGCAACTGCGCGTCAAGAAAGTCCTAGAAGAATCCGAGGGTTTCAAACTCGAAAATTGGGGAGAGTGAATCCGAATGCACCGCGTGTTTTACGTGCTCTTTGTTCTGTTGATTTCCCTGATCTTCCAGAGCCGGCCGGCAGGTGCCCAGTTTCTTGAACTCGATCCCGTGCTCAATTGGAGTCTCTTAGAGACCGAGCACTTCAATATTATCTATCCCGAAGGGCTGGAAGAGATCGCCCAAGAAGCAGCGCTCATCAGCGAAGAGGCCTATCGGTTTTGGGTTCGAGAGTTGCGCTACGCGGTTCCCGTTAAAATGAACGTTATCTTGGCCGACCCGGCGGACTTTGCGGTGGGCGCAGCCCATCCCTTCGGGGACCTGATCGCGGGAATCTCTCATGCGCGCACGACCAACGAATGGCTCAACCCACAAAACCCCTCGTGGCTCGAAAATCTCTTATACCATGAGATCGGCCACGTCTTCGATCTCACCAAAGTTCACGGGATTTCACAGCTCGTGCGCCCGTATCTGGGCCCACTGGTGCTTCCCAATGCCAGCAAGCCCGGAATTATTATCGAAGGGATTCCCATCTATTTTGAACTCAAACGCTCCGGCGCCTCGCGCTCCAACTCTTCCAGAGTTGCCATGTACTTCCGCGCGCAAGTCTTAGAGAACAGATTTATCCCTCTTGATCAGATGAGTACGAGCTATGATCGCAAACAGTGGCCCTCGGAGTATATGCTCTCGCACGACGGCGGCGCGTGGTTCGCGCGTTTTATCGCCGAGCGCTACGGAGATGAGAAGTTCGCCCGGCTCAACGAGATCAACGCCGACTCGCCGCTCACGGTCTTCTCGCTGGGCTTGCTGAATAATTTCGGCGCTACTTTCCAAAAAGCGCTGGGCCTCTCGCCCCAGGAGTTAGAACGAGCTTGGCAAGAGTGGCTCAAAGCCCAGTTTGTCCCCCAGATTGAGAAGATCAAGAGCGCGGGGGTGACTTCTTCTAAAAAGATCGGTCGTCTCGCGTACTGGCACAACGACCCCGTCTGGTCGCCCGATGGGAAATTTATCTATTTCTATCATAAAGATTCTCGACGCGAGGCGTCGCTGCGGCGCGTGACGCGCGAAGGCAAAGAGGACAGCTCTGTGGTTCCGCTCTCGTTCGAGCTGAGCTTTTTTCGGCCACCCTTCTTCGCCTCTGCTCCCCAGATCTCCCCGGACGGAAAGAGTGTTTTATACGCCCGACATGAGATCTTCGCGCTGCGCTATACTTACAGCGATCTCTATCTGTGGGACTTAGAAAAGAAAGAAGAGAAAGTTCTTACAGAGCAAGCCCGCGCTTATGCTCCCGTCTTCTTTCCCGACGGGCAGAGAGTCTTATTCGCGCAGCAGCGCGCCGACGGTCAATCCCCGGCCCTCGCGATCTATGAGATCAATGGCGGACGCATCGTTCCGTTCTATGAGTTCACCGACGATCTCTTCATAGATTCGTTCGCCATCTCGCCCGACGGCAAGCAGATCGCGCTCTCTCTCTGGAAGATGGGCGGCTATCAAGATCTCTATCTGCTTGACGTTGAGAGCAAGATCTTGACAGCGATCACCCAAGATAAATTCGGCGATTTCGACCCCGACTGGTCGCCCAACGGGGACTTCGTTCTGTTTAGCTCCGACCGCGAAGAGGGCGTCTATAATCTGTACGCCTATCGCATCTCCGATGGTCAGCTTCTGAAAGTGACGAACGTGCTGACGGGGGCTTTCGCCCCGACGATCTCCCCCAACGGAAAAGAGATCGCCTTTATCGGCTACAGCACGCAAGGCTATGAGCTGCACTTAATAGAAGCCGATCCCGCACAATGGAAGCCCGCAACGCTCACTCAAGAGATCGTTAAAGCTTGGACGGGCTGGCGCAACGCGAATATCGTCCCTAAGCGCTATCGCGCCCAAGATTTTCTCGCGCCGCGAATCTGGCTCCCCATTCCTAACCCCCGGCAGCCCGGTCTCTTCTTCGTAGGCTTCGATCCCCTCGGGCAGAAAAATTACTCGCTCTACACAGCACTCGATCTGAAGACGCAGCAGCTCGTGCTCTCTCTAAATTACGTGAGCGATCTGACGCTCAAGAGCGAATGGGGCTGGCTGCGCTGGCTGACCGATGGCGTCAACTCCCTCGGCCCGCAGGTAGCGTTGCGGGCGGAGCGCAGCGCTGAGACAATAGTGGGCGCTGAGCTTCATCTGACGCTAGGCCGTCGCCTTGGTCAGACACAGAGATTCTCTCTGGGCGCTGAGCTGCGTCAGACGAGAGAAGATACGATCTCTTCGCTCACGCTGCGCTACGAAGAAAGACTCCAAGGCAGGAGCGATCTCTTGCGCATCGGCAAAGCGATGGCTTTACAAGCCAAGCTCTCGTGGGTCAGAGACCAACTGAAGACAGCGTTGCTCATCCAACAGAGAGAGCAATTGAGCCTCCCCGTAGAATTTGAGAATCGCGTCACGCGCACGACGATCTTGGCTCGTGACGATCTCAAGCCGTTGAGGGCAGGCGGGCCGGGAGGGTCTTGGCCGGTGCGGGGGTTTGCCAAAGATAGCTATGAAGCAACTCAGATCGTCTATTCGGGGTGGGAGGTCGAGCTGCCGCTGGTCTCTCTAGAACGAGGGCTGGGGCTGTGGTCGGTCTTCTTTGATAGATTTACAGGGGTTTTCTTTCTCGATGCGGCGCGGCTCTCCCAAGAACTCTTAGGCGAGGGAGAGATGCTGAGCAGCTACGGAGGCGAGCTGCGCCTCACGGTCGTCTTTGGGTACGGGCTACCCATCGAGTTGCGCGCGGGCGTGGCCGTAGCAGATAATAAAACGTCGTTCTATTTTGATCTGGGTAGTTGGTTTTGAGCTTTGAGGAGGTCATCTATGCGCAAGCGTGCTCTTTTTCTGATTCTGTCAGCGCTTATAGGAGTTTGGCTGCTCTGGTCGCTCTGGCAGGCAGGAGTCACTGCAGCTCAGCCGAAGATCGCCTTGGTGAGACTAAGCGGTGCGATTAGCGAATCGTTCAGTGACGGTGGGCTTTTCAGCACCCCCAGCGGGATCACCCCGGCGCAAGTCGAGCGCTGGCTCAAGCAAGCCGAGCGCGATCCGTCGGTCAAAGCGTTGGTCTTCAGAATAGATAGCCCCGGCGGCACCGTCGCCGCTTCACAAGCCATCGCCGAAAGCATCAAGAGTTTCAAAGCCAAAACGGGCAAGCCTATCGTCGTCTCGATGGGCGATGTCGCGGCATCGGGGGGCTATTATATCTCCGTCTATGCTGATAAGATCATCGCGCAGCCGGGGACGCTGACGGGTTCGATTGGCGTCATTCTGACGCTCTTCGCTATTGACCAATTATTGCAGAACCTGGGGATCAAACCCGAAGTCTTCAAATCCGGGAGATACAAAGACATCGGCTATGGGCTGCGTCCGCTCAACGACGAGGAGCGTGTGCTCTTGCAGAAAAATTTGGACGAGCTGCACGAACAGTTTATCCAGGCCGTTGCCGAAGGCCGTAAATTAGAGATAGAGAAGGCGCGCGAGCTGGCGACGGGCCAGCCCTATTCGGGTACCGAAGCGCTGCAATTAGGACTGATAGACCAGTTGGGTGGACTGGAAGATGCCCTATCGGTTGCGCGGAGCTTGGCCAACGCCCCGGACGCGACGGTGACAGAGTATCGTCCGCCGACGCCGGGGCTGCTGGAACTGCTTTTTGGACAAACAAACGCCGCTCGTGCTATCATACCCAGTGCGGAGTTGAAACCGGAGGTGCTCTATCTGTTAAAGCTCTTGGAGGGCTGGTACGCCGTGCCGAGGTACTGAGAGCTGACAACGGATTTGGGTAGCAGATTAAGCTGATGGTGCTTCAAGAATCTGCTTGATCTGCTACCAATATCAGCTGTCAGCTCAGAAGGGAGATGGAGCATGAGCCAAGAATCTTCAAAATCGCCGTTAGCCTTCTTCGCCGAGTTGGGAGACTTGCTCGCTAAGTATGCGACTAAGTCCGACTACGCTATCGCTATGGTCATTGCCGGTTTGATCCTCTGGCCCTTTGGCGCAGTGATCGCAGCTCTGTTAATTGCCAGCATCTATGCACAGTCCCAGAAAGCCGTCTCTCTAGAGCCCGGATCACCGGCAACATCACAGCCGACAACTCTCGTCAAGAACGAGAACGCAGAGCAGAGAGAAGAGCGGCAGTGGCTTATCCTAGGCGGCTTAGCACTTATAGGTTTCGGAATCTATCTACTGATAAGAGATTACTTAAAGATTGACATCCCCTGGCCGATCATCCTAGTGGTCTTGGGAGTCTTCTTGATCTGGTTGGCTTACAGCCATCTTTCTTTTCATGGAAGGTGAGTTCTCTATGTCCGAGAAGAAATTGCACAATCCCTACGCGTATCTCTTCTGGGGCGTCGTCTTTGTGTTGGGGGGCGGAGTCTGGAGGCTCTCGCTCTTGGGCTGGTTCGAGATGCGCTGGGAATTTCTCCTCCCGGCGATCTTGATAGTTTTGGGGGTGGCGTTCTTAGTCTCGGGCTTCGCCCGTTGGCGGCCTCAGTCTCCCTCTCCCTCGCAGGGAGAGGGACGGGGTGAGGGTGATCGTCCATGAGATCAGGCGCTATTCGCTTTGGCGAGTTCCTCATCTTTCTCGGCGTCTTGCTGCTGGGGCTGCAATATATCCCGTGGGGAAACTTCGCCCCTTCGGATCTGAGCGATCTGGTCATTGCCGGAGGCATTGTTCTGTTGATCGGCTTTGGCATAGCCCTCTGGTCGCCCTCGCGGCTCCTGGACGAGATCGTTCACGTTCTTGTGCTCATCGTGGGGGCGCTCGTCGTCAGTCTGCTCTTAGCGCAGTCAGGAGTGAGCTTCTGGGTGAATCTGGCCGGGCCGATACGGTTGGAGAGAAGTTTCTCAGTAGAAGGGACCTTTGCGCTCGAGGGCACACCCACGGTGAAGCTTTACTTCGTCAATGGCAATGTCAGCCTGCAGGGTGGAGAAGGGGAGGAAGTGCGCGCGAAGGTGACGGCACGCGCTCGTGGCTGGACTCCAGCTGACGCTGGAAGAGCCCTCAACGAGATCGAACTCGCTCCACCGCAAATTTCATCTGAAAGCATTGAGTTTGACCAACGGCTGTTGCGTCTGGGGTTGGGCAGTGCCGTCGAGCTGGACTTCCAACTCTCTCTGCCGCGCGAGCGGATCTATCGCTTAGATATCGAAACGGTGAACGGGCGCATCGAGATCAGAGCGCTCAACGCAGCGCAAGTGCGCTTGAAGACCATGAACGGCAAGATTGATCTTCGCGATCTCGTTGCACAAAGCGTGATTATCGAGACGCTCAACGGCGAGATCGAGGGGCGGCTCTCAGCAACACAGGCGTCGGCCTCTACGATGAATGGCGCTATCGAGCTCCAACTGGGCGCGGTCACCGGAGAGTACGCGCTGAGCACCTTCAACGGGCGCATCAGAATAGACGCTCCCGATGACCCGCAAGTGGGCTACAAGATCTCCGCCCAGAGCACAGTGGGGCGCGTCAGCGTAAACCTACCCGATCTGTTTTTGAGAACGCAAGAGCGGCGCCACATAGAAGCCACAAGTGCGCGCTGGGAGCAAGTTACAACCAAGATCTCCATACGGGCCAGTACAACCAACGGAAGCATCGAGATTCGCTGATCTCGGCAGCTGTCGCGCTGTTTTGATAGAAGCGAAGGGGAGCATAAGCCGGATTCTGTGCCGGCTCTTCTCAGAGCCAGTGAGGGCCATCTCTCTGGGCGACCTACCCGAGCGCGATTCAGACGGGCCATCTTCGGACGCGCTCTTATTTGGTCTTGCTCCGGCCGGGGTTTCCCGTGCCCCCGACTCTCACGAGCGGGGCGGTGGGCTCTTACCCCACCGTTTCACCCTTGCCGGGCCCTGAACCTCTCCCCTAACCCCTCCCCTAAAGAGGGAGGGGAGTTCCCCCTTCCCTTTAGGGAAGGGGGCACAGGGGGTTAGGTCCAAGGCCTTAGGCGGTCTCTTCTCTGTGGCACTTTCCAAAGATCGCTCCTTCTCGTCTTGGGTGCTTCGCACCCTTGGCGAGCGGCCTGCCCTGTGGAGTCCGGACTTTCCTCACCAGCTTCGCACGCTGCGCGTGGACTTCGCTTTCGCCGGCCGGAGGCCGGCGAAGATGAACAGTCCAGACGAAGTCTGGCGAAGTCTGGCGCGGCCCTCTGCTCCCCTACGCTCTTTTATTTTAACAAAAATTCAGCACCAATGTAATCCCCGTCATAGTCTGCTGTCCCACTCTCAAGTAGCATCGGACTCGTCAGGCAAAGAAAACGAGGAGGTAAGAACTTCTTATGGCGGAAGCAGAAGCTCGTCTGGTAGGCACAATCGAAGAATGGCAAGACTTGGGAGATGGTCAGAACTCGCTCTCGTATATTCATCGCGCTGCAGAGCTTTTAGCGAATGATTTGGTGCAGCTCTTGGCGCACAATCGCGAGCTGCGCTCTCGGCTGCAGAGCGAGGGCAATCGCCTCAGCCTCTCGCTGGTCATTAAATTGGACGAGGCTCGTCGCAACAACAGAACACGGGAATTTGTGCCCAGCGCCAACTGAATCTTTCAGCGCCCGCGGGCGTAGCCACAGCGTGGGCAACTGCGATAGCTTGAGGCGCTCCGCGTTCCATAGCGGCGATAGGCGCGCATCCGCGCGCCGCAGCGCGGACAGAGAGTTCTGAAAAAAGCGCGCGCTCCCAAGAGCAAGCCCGAAAAGAGCAAGACTCCCAAAACGACCCAGAGCCAAGCGAAATCGAAGTCCAAGCGCGGCGCTGGAGGCGGTTGCCCGTAGCTGCCGTCGAGCATGGCTAAGAGCGCCGCCACGGACTCTTCTATGGCCGTCTGCACGCGCCGGCGCTCCAAATGCGCTTTGAGTCCCTGACGGAGACGCTCTAAATGTTCTGTGCGAAGAGATGTACGCAGCGTCTCTCCCAGCTTCAGCTCGAAGACCCAGTGCTCCGGTTGTTCCTTGGTGAAGAGCAGCAGCGCCGTGCGCTCGGGCAATCTCCACGACTCCCAAATGCTCTGAGCAAAGCGCTGCGGATCATCGAAGGGATCGTAGATCGTCGCGAGAATCACGATCTGAACGTCAAAGCTCTTTTTGATCTGGTCGAGCTGCGTTTGAAGAGCTGCGCGTCCGGGGCCTAAAACTGCGGCGTAGTCGTTGATCGCACCCATCTGATGAGGGAGCACGGGCGCTTCTTCGGGTTGGGCTAGAGCGCCCACGGCCATCAGGACTCCTAAGACTCCGGTCAACGCGAGCGCGCGCATAAGCTGTTATTTCATATAGAGCAGACGAGAACAATTCTCACAAGTGACGATCTCCGCTCCCTCGCGGAGCCGCTCGAGGACGCTCTCGCTGACGCGCAGGTGGCATCCTGAACAGATGCCGCTCTGCACCAGCGCAATAGGGTTGACGTGTCTTTGGCGAAGGTGTTCGTACTGCTGTAGCAATCCGGGTTCGATCTGAGCCACACCGACGGCGCGGCGCTCTTGGCACACCGTGAGCGTGCGCTGCTGCACGGTGATCTCTTCGTCAATCTGAGCCAGTTCTTCGTCGATCTTTCTCTTCCATTTGAGAAAGGCCTCTTGGGCCGCGTGGATCTTCGGCTCCTCTTCTTCGACTTGGGTGATGAGCGCGAGCGCGGCATCTGAAAGCTCATCGGTCCGCTGGCGATTCTGTTCGATGCGCCGGCGCAGGGCTTCCATCTCTTTATAGCTAGTAAGTCCCGATTTGAGCTTCTGTTCGTCTTGGCGGACTTGGGCGTCTAAGTCATCTACTTCGGCGCTGCGCTCGCGGCTGCGGCGTTTCAGCTCTTCAAACTGTTTTTTTTGTGCAGCGAAGTCGGCGTCTTCGCGGGCGAAGGCCTGCTGGAGAGAGGCGCGCCGTTGCTGCAACGCCGCGATCTTTTCGGAGATTTCGCGCAATTCCAGATCGTGCTGTTGCACCAGCAGCAGTCTCTCCAGTTCTTGCAGCATTCTAGATAGTATTCTACTGAGGGAGGAGAGCGCGGGCAAGCTTGACAGCGAGAGAGCGCTCTGTTAAGATATTTTTAGTAGGGGCGAAGTGCGTCTTGCCCTTTGGAAAATCGGGCCCGTAGCTCAGCTGGGAGAGCGCTTGAATGGCATTCAAGAGGCCAGGGGTTCAAGTCCCCTCGGGTCCACCAGCCGAATGTCTGGGTAGGACTTGCGCAGTTTGGAGACTGTATGCCGCGCATCGAAGTCGAACTGAAGCTGGAAGAGATCGCACAGGCTTTGAAGCGACTGACCCCCGGAGAACGGGAAACTCTTGCCATTCTCCTCAACCCAAAACTCAGGGCCGAGTTAAAGAACCGCTGGCAGAAAGCCCGCACAGAACTGAAAACCGGGAAGACCCTCTCTGAAGAAGAACTTTTTTCCACATAGAGCGTGTATCAACTCACCTTTCACAAGGCAGTCAAAAAAGATGTACGCAAGCTAGAGCAACAATTGTCAGTTCAGCTACAAACGGTACATCTCGCCAAAATCAAGCAAGACCCTTACCAAGCTGAGCCGCTCTCCTTTGATCTCAAAGGACTTTGGTCTTACCATTTCAGTTACAAAGGCACACCGTATCGCATCGTATATGAGATCTACCCTGCCGAGCGCCTGGTGCTCGTCGTTATGATCGGGCCGCGCGAAGGCTTCTATGAGGCCCTCCGTCGGCGGGTACGCTAGGGCACGATCTGGCGACCTCTGGCCGCCCAAGGGGTACTCGCTGGAGATGGAGTTCTTTAGGCATTGGATACGGATTTTGAGCCGTTGAAAGTCTATGTCTTCTCGTCTCAGCTTCCCGATCTCGCTGGCTCGCAAGCCATAGGAGTAGGCGAGCAAGAGGAGGGCCTTGCCGCGCTTGCTGGTGACTTTGACGAGCAGCTGCTTGAGCTCATCTTGGGTGAGGTAGTGGATGATTTCGGTGTTCATTTTGAAATCGAGAATAGATAAGTCATAAGAAGAGCTAAGAGTTGGAGACCAAGCCCAGCCATCAGGAACGGAAGAGCAATATTCCAATCTTTAAGCCTCGCTAGATAATTGTCTATGAACTTCTGCTCCTCAAATTGACGTCCTCTCTGGTCGATTACCGTTGGAGCAGGTCCGGGTCTACTTGCAAAATAAGCACTGATAGTAGCTAATATGATGCCGATTCCTGCAATCCAGAGAGGAGCTAAGTCAGCTAGAGTCATTTCGAACTCGTTATTGAAGAATGCGACGATCCTCGAATAGCACCGTCTTTGTTAAGCCAGAAGCGCCTTTGACGCTTATCGCTCTTCACGTATTCAAAAACAATGTTGTCGTTTTCGTCAGCAAAGATACGCCAGACGACTTCGTTCTTCTCGTTCTTGATCTGTACATCTTTAAGCTCTGCCATAAGCCTCCTTTGTTATTAGTCCTTTAGACCCTTCTGGGCAATTATATCAGGGAGAGGGGGCGGTCTGTCAAGCGAAAACGGCCACTGCAGGGTGCTTGTTTTAGCTTTTCTGAGCGAGTGCCAAGAACTGGTTCTATAGGCGGCTTCGAACGCTCTTTGCAGGTGCGTAACCAGAAGACGATCTGTACTCATTTTCTCAGCCGGGGTGCAAAACTCGTGTTTGCAGCTCTTCGGCGGCTAAACAGTTACCGCAGTCAACTGCGTAACTCCTACTTGAAATAGAAGTGCCGCGATGAAATATAAGATTGCGTTACGCATAACGGAAGAACGCTACAGTGTCTCAGTACCCGGTCTGCCGGGATGCTGGTCTCAAGGCGATACAGAAGAAGAAGCTATTGCCAACATTCAGGAAGCCATCAAGGAATACCTGGCAGTAGCAGAAGAGCTAGCAGGCGATGCAATCGTCAAAGAAGTGGAGGTTCCGGCCTAAGTGTATGGGAAGGATTGTCAAGGATGCTGGCCTCACTGAAGAAGAGTTCCGCACATTGCTCTCATAGCTCATAGCGAGCCTGTCAACGTTCAGCAGCCTCAGCGGCGATCTCCGCATCGGTCTTGAGCCCACGCCGAGAGTAGGCCTCGCTGAGCTTTCTGAAGAATTCGGCACGCTCACCCTCAGAAAGATTGCTCAGATAATGAGCGATACCCCTAGTCGCCTGCGCAATCATTCTGTTATTGAGCGCCCCGGTGAGCCGATAGAGGTCCTTCGGGGCAGCAAATTCAATCAAAGCATTGTCGTCGGTGTTGAGCGGTGCGCCGCGTACTAAGTCGGCGATCTCGTCGCTGCCCAGACGAAAATACGCCAAGAATTCGGCGACGGACGTGATCCCAATGCGCGCCAGATCTCTCTTGACAGATTCTCTCTCTAAACGCTCGCTCAGCTGCTCCAGATCGAACGGCACCGGACGCCCCGAAGAGACCAAGAGCAGATCAGCACCGATGAGCGTATTAAAGACATAAACATAGGGAAAGATCGAGCGTACCGTTGCGATCAACGCGCGCATGTTCTCCGGAGACATCGAGTACATCTGCACCCATTGCACGAAGATGCCGTCGTCTTTGAGCTTCCGGCGCACGATCTTGAAGAACTCTTGAGTGAAGAGATTCGATGGCCCACTCATCCACGGGTTCGACGGCTCCGAGACGATCACGTCATATTTTTGGGGCGTTACCAAGAGATAGTTTCGTCCATCGTTGACGATCAGCATGGAGCGCGGGTCATCTAGGGGCTTATGGTTGACAAAATCGAACTGGCGACTGGCTTCGACGACGGCCTCTTCAATCTCGACGTTGGTCAATCTTTCGATGGGATGCTGCAGAACCGAGCCCGCCGTCGTCCCGCTCGCCAATCCGATCACTAAGACATCTTTGGGATCGGGATGGAGCATCAAGCCCGCATGTCCACTGAAGATCTGCGTCGGCATATCCGAATACGAAGAAGCGTCGATCTTGCCATCGTTGATGAGCAGTATGCTCTCCACCATCTGATCCCCCAGCTGGCGTGGCAGAATAGCCTTCTCTTTGGCCACGGTGATCGTGCTGCTGTAGCCCTCTTTATAAAAAAGAATCTCTAAGCGATTGACGTAACGATCAAAGTCAGCACGTGTGGGGATATAGTCCTCGGGGGCCTGTGGAGGCTTCAGACGGGGCGCGTACTGAAACATCCCGCTGGACATGACCAATCGGTTCCAATCCGGAGAGAAGAACACGACTACCAATATGGTCGCCACGGAAAGGGCAGAGCCCACGATGCGCCCCAACGACCATCTTGGGATAGCAGCGCTTCGCGAGTCGCCCCAGGTGAACAGCGCAGTCACCAAGCTCAGTCCCAAATAGATGAAAATCGTGAGAATGACGGTGTTTTGAATCCCTATAGTGGGAATGAGCAAAAAACCCGCTGAGAAAGAGCCTAAGATCGCGCCGACTGTGTTAGCAGCATAGATGCGTCCGATGGTGCGTCCTGCTGCGCCCCGCTCCGCGGAGAAGATCTGCACCACCGCGGGGAAGATCCCGCCCATAAAGAACGTCGGCAGATACATCACCAAAAAACAGAGCAAGAACTCCAAGCCAAAGAGAACTTCTGTAGATTGCGAAGCCCCCCAACGATGAAAGATAGTAGCAAAGAGGAAGGGCAACTGATTAAACAATAAAAGGGTCAAAAACGTTGCCGCGCCGATCAGAAGCTGAAGCCAGCTCAGTGTTCTCAGTCCGTCCAGCTTGAACGCTTCTATTAATCTGGAGAAAGCAAAAGCCCCTGCAGCTAGTCCAACTAAGAACGTGGACAGCATCACGCTGAAGGCATAGACCGATGGGCCGAGCACTAACGAGAGCACGCGCGTCCACGCGACTTCCAGCGCTAAAGCCGCAAAGCCCGTCATGGCAAAGGAGAACAAGACATACGCGCGCAGGCGACCCTCACCCGGCCTGCGGCCACCCTCGACCCCTCCTTGGCCCTCCCCGTGTACGGGGAGGGAACGGGTGGGAACGGGAGAGGGCTGGGGTGAGCGCGAAGCTCGCAGCGGGCGCAAGAGAAACTCTCTAAGCTCTTCTGGAGCGGTGAAGACGACCAGCGCGATCAGCCCCGCTAAGAGAAAATTGATCAGCGAAGCCGTCAGCACCGAGTGAGAAAGCCCCAGCGTCGGAATGAGCAAAAATCCCGAAGAGATCACGCCTAATACGGCTCCAAACGTATTGACGGCATAGAGCGTGCTCACACTCAAGCTGAGCTGTCCTTGGGGAACCAGTGCGTAGAACTTCGCCAAGATGGGGAGCGTCCCCCCCATGCAGGTCGTGGGGATCATCAGAACTAGAAAAGTTAAAACAAACCGTATCAAACTGAAAAGATAATAATGGGGAGAGAACTGATCCCAGACCCATTGGTAGATAGGAATAAGCGCTGCAAAGATCAAAGGAATGAGGAGCGCGTACGCGCCGATAAGGGCTTCGAGGCCTGCATAAGCCAGCAGTGGCGATCCTCGGCGGTCGATCCAGCGCCCCAAGAGATAGCTTCCCAACGCCAAGCCGGCCATAAAAGCTGTCAGCACCGTACTGACGGCAAAGGCCGTCGAGCCGAAGATCAGCGTCATGTGGCGCACCCAGGCGACTTGATAGATCAGCGCCGTCCCGCCGGAGAGCAGAAAACAGAGAAACGTCACGGCTGATATGCGCCAAGGAAGCGAGAACGCACGAGCAGACATAGAGATCAGGTCGCAGCAGTTTCAGGTTCTTGCGCCACAGGCGAGGTCTTCCTAAATCCCCGCCCCGCCGGAATGAGCTTGCTGATGATAATACAGGGCTTGAGGCTCTCCAGATGATCTATTTTGCCCTTGAGCGCCGCTTCTGCGAGTACAGTGGTCGTCCGTTGGAAGGAGGCCGCCGAGAGCCACGACTTCGTCTCCAGAGCCGATTTGGAGATGCGCAAGAGGACGCGCTCTGCTGTGGGCAGCTGTTTTTCGGCAATAGGGTGAGCGATCTTCTCTTTGCCGCGCTCCACGACGACTTCCGTCACGCCGGCGCGCAGCGCCGTGCGCACGAGCTCGCCGGTGATCGAGCTGCCCTTTTCGGCGATCGCGGTGCCCTTGGCATCGGTGATTGGGGCTCCCAACGTCAACCCGATGATCTCCTCGCGCGCGGCACGTATTCTCTTATTCTCTTCTAAGAGACGCTCGTTCTCCAAACGGAACTCTTCTAAGATCGTCAATTCGTTCGGGAAGAACTTCGAGTCGCCGGGATCGAGAATTCTCACATTGTTGAGCATCTGTCTGATCACCAACTCCAAGTGCTTGTCGTTGATATCTACGCCTTGGCTCTTGTAGACTTTGTGGATCTCTGCGAGCAGATAATTTCTGGTCTTCTCTACTCCGGCGATGTTTAATAATCTATGCGGTGAGATGACCCCCTTGGAGAGGAGATCGCCCTCCTGGACTTTGTCGCCTGTGCGCACCGACGGCGGGCTGGATAGCTCAACGGCGGCTTCATAGTGAAAGGCGATCTCTGTGAGCTCGTTCGGCAGGGCTTTTACGGAGTCAATTTGCATCAAGTGCTCGGACGACAGGGTGAGCGCAAAAAGCGAATCGCCCTCTTCGATCCATTCCCCGTCGGCGCGCAGCACCGCCACATCTTCGGTGAGGAGATATTCTTTGCCCTCTTCGGGTTGGTAGACGATCACTTGATGAGCCGTGACCACAGCGACGCCGGGGTTCTCGGCGCGCAGCTCGATAGGAATGGATTTGCTGGAGAGCTTCTCGCCGGCGAGGACTTTATCTCCCGGATTGACCGACCGCCGCGCCCCATAAGGCAACCGATGACGCACACGATTTTCTGTGCCCTTCTCTTTAATAATAATCGCACGCTCTTCGTTTTCGATGACTTCTTCGACGACGCCGTCCACTTTCGCTACGGCCGCCTCTTCGTGAAATGGCCCGGCGAGCAGTGCGCCTTTAGCGATTTTTTGTCCGTTCTTGACCGCGGGTTCGACTCCCTCAGGCAGGGTATAGACGCGGTCGCCTCCGTCCAGATCCAGCAGATAGACTCTTCTAGTGCCTTCTGTCTCTATAATACGGACGAAGCCCCGGCGCGCGCTCTGTCCTTGGAGCAACTGCTCTGCCGAGAGCTTGGCGTTCTTGTTGATCTTGGAGCAGAGGAGCTTGGGAATGCGAATATGCTTTTCGTCTCCGCGCAGATCTACGGTCATCCGACCGGATTCGGGGGATTGCTTCATAGCGACGACGATGCCGCTGATGGGCGCGATGTCTGCTTGAGCGCTGCGCAAAGCTTTGCGCGCTTCAAAGAGCTCTTCGGCGCGCGGCAGGCCTTGGGTGATGTCAAAGCCGGCGACGCCGCCCGTATGAAAGGTCTTCATAGTTAATTGTGTGCCGGGTTCACCGATGGACTGGGCGGCGATAACGCCTACAGCCGTCCCCAGCTCGACCAAGCGATGCGTGCTCAGATCCAAGCCGTAGCACTTTTGACAGAGCCCGCGCCGCACCGCGCAGCGCATGGGAGATCGCACGATAATATGAGGGCGCAGGCGCACGCCCCCGATGCCCAGCGTGCGGACCTTCTCGGCCAAAGCGCGTGTGATAAGCTCGTCCTGCGCGATGATCACATAGTTGGTCTTCGGATCGCGCACGTCCTCGGCGACCTTAGCTCCTAACGCTTTCTCTACGAATTTGGCGTCTTTGGTGGAGAGAGTGGCGCTGAGGACGCCGAACTTCTCTACGCGCTCCCGGTCGAAGATCTCGCCGGCGGCAAGAAGCAGTTCTCCCAAGAACCTCACGTCTTGAGCCACAACGCGCCCGTAGATGCGATCGGCGATCGTCTCCATCACTTCGCTGGGCTTATTAAAATAGAGCGGGTCAATCTCAAAGCCGTCGGTGGTGCCGCAGTCTTCAATTTTGACGATAAGCTCTTCCGTAGCGTCGACCAAGCGCCGCGTGAGGTAGCCCGAATCGGCGGTCTTGAGGGCCGTATCTGCCGTTCCTTTGCGGCCACCGTGCGTACTGATGAAGTACTCCATGACGTTCAGTCCTTCACGGAAGTTGGAGATGACCGGCATCTCGATGATGCGCCCGGAAGGATCGCTCATGGGGCCGCGCATCCCCGCGAGCTGTTTCACTTGAGTCTTGGAGCCGCGCGCCCCGGAATCGACGACCATATAGACGGGATTAAACCGATGTTGCGCGAGATTCTGCATCGTCACGTCGGCCACACGATCAACAGTTTCCATCCAGATTTCGATGACTTTGGCGCGGCGCTCGTCATCGGTCACCAGGCCGCGCTCGTAACGCTCGTTGACTTTGCCGACGCGCGCCAAGGCTTCTTTGAGAACAGTATGTTTATCGGGCGGGATGAGACAATCGCGCACGGCGACCGTCAGCCCCGAACGCGTGGCAAACGCAAAGCCAATGGCTTTGAGGTCATCTAAAAGCTGAGCCGTGCGCTCCAAGCCGTGACGGAAGTAGCACTCCATTATGGCGCTGTAGATCGCATCGGAATCGAATTCTTTATTATAATTTCTCAGGTCTTCTGGGAAGACGCTGTTAAGCAAGGCGCGCCCCAGCGTCGTATCAATCACTTGGCCAGCGATGCGAATCTTGATGGCACTGTGTAGAGAGATGATCTTCTCTTCATAAGCGCGCTCGGCTTCGTTGATGCCGGTGAAGCACTTGCCCTTGCCCCGGCCTTCGGGATCTAGAAGCGAAAGATAATAATAAGCAAAAATAGCATCTTGGGTGGGGACGCTCAGAGGTCTCCCGTTGGAAGGCGAGAGAATATTTTTGGTGGAGAGCATCAGCTCGCGCGTCTCTTGGATCGCTGCTTTGCTCAGGGGGAGATGGACGGCCATCATGTCGCCGTCGAAGTCGGCGTTATAGGGACGACAAACAAACGGGTGAATCTGAATGGCTTCGCCGTCTACCAAGATCGGCTCGAACCCCTGAATCCCCAGCCGGTGCAACGTGGGCGCACGATTGAGCAAGACCGGATACTCTTTCACTAATTGTTCTAATACATCCCAGACTTCGGGCATCTCGCCCGAGAGCGCTTTGTTCTTGACTTCGTCGAAATTCGAGATGACGCTCACGCCCAGACGCGCCAATACAAAGGGCTTGAAAAGCTCTAGGGCCATCTTCTTGGGGATGCCGCACTGGTGCAATTTCAGTTTGGGATTGACTACGATCACGGCGCGCCCAGAATAATCAACGCGCTTGCCCAAGAGATTTCTTCTCAAGCGTCCGTGCTTGCCCTGAATGCGCTCGCTCAGCGATTTCAACGGACGGTTATCGCGTCCTAAGATCGCGTTGTCTTTCTTCTCGTTATGAATAAGCGCGTCTACGGCCTCTTGGAGCATGCGGCGCTCGTTTCTCAGAATGACTTCTGGGGCGTCGATCTCCAAGAGTTTCTTCAGACGATTGTTTCTGTTGATAATTCTTCTATAGAGATCGTTAAGGTCGGTAGTGGCGAACTTGCCGCCCTCCAAGAGCACGATGGGGCGCAGTTCAGGGGGTAAAACGGGGATGACCTCCAGGACCATATGTTGGGGTTTATTGTTGCTTCTTCGGATCTGCTGAACGATCTCCAATCTCTTGAGCAATCGTTTGCGTCGGCCTTCGGCAGCCTCTTGGGCGATCTGCAGGCGTAAGTCTTCTTCGAGCGCAGCCAGGTCGAGATGGGCCAGAACTCCTTTGATGCCCGCTGCACCCGTCTCGGCTTCAAACTGCCCCGGATAGAGCTTTTCGTAGGCTTTCTTCTCGAACTCCCACAATTGATCGCCCACTTTTAGGGAGAACGGGTCGCTCTTGACGTTCGTCACCAGATAGATCAAGCTGTCGACGTGCTCGGTGATCTTCTGGCCCTTGAGGCCGGGATAGACCGTCTTGAGAAAGTTAAATTTCGTCTCGGAGAGCGGGTTTTCTTTGTAGAGCTTGGCCAGGGCTTGTCCGGCTTCGACTCTTTCTCCGGATGAGATCAGCAGTTCGGCATCCGTCGGCACGGGAAAAGCTCGCGTGGAGTCCGACAATTTAATGAGCTTGAGCTCTTCGCCGTTGCCGAGTTTGGTCTTCTCAAAGGAGATCTTCCCCGCGCCCTCGGCGCGAACTTCGTAGTCAGAATCTAGTTCGTAGAGTCGCTCAGCGGTGAATTTTCTCTTCTCCCCCAGAATCTGTAACTGTGAGCCATAGATAAAGTCGCCCTCGGCAAAATCCGATCGGTCGGATTGAGCGATCAAATAGATATCTTCTTCGATGGGTGTCGTCTCATAGTAGGCGATCTTTTTGAGAGTAGCTCTCTTAATGCCCAAGAGCGTGCTGAGCGGTGAAGAGATGCCCTTGAGATACCAGAAGTGCACAACGGGGCTGGCCAGCTCGATATGGGCCATATTGGAGCGCCGCACATCGGAGCTTGTCACTAACACGCCGCATTTTTCGCAAGTGATGCCCTCGTACTTGCGCCCGCGGTATTTGCTGCAGGCGCATTCGAAGTCGTTCTCCGGGCCGAAGATCTCTTCGGCGAAGAGGCCGCCGCGTTCGGGCTTATGCGTGCGGTAGTTGATCGTCTCGGATTCTATGACTTCGCCGCGCGACCAACTGCGAATCTCCTCAGGAGAGGCTAAACCGATGCGAACCTTGGCAATGTCGTCGCCGCTGTACACCAATCTCACCCCAGAAAGATATGGGCGTGGGGAGCGACTCTCTTAGGCGTTCGAGCTGCTGTTCGCAGTTTCGCTTGAACTTGAGGAGGATTCCCGTGGGCGGCGATAGGTCGTCGTGTAGAAGCCGCTGCCTTTGTAGTGTATGCCGACTCGCGCAGGGATGCGGAGCGCGCGGGGAGCTCCGCACTCTTCACAAGCGCGGATCTCGGCGCTATCCAGCGAATCTAAGACGCTGAACGTGTGAGCGCACGCCTCGCAGCGATAGCGATACAACGGCATATCTTAGGAATTCCTCCGTCTAGGCAAAGCAAGACTGCTGGGAAAGAAAGCACAAGCTCTCGCGAGAGCCGAATCCACAAGCCGCCATCAGTGTCAGCTAGTATAGCAAAAACGAAGAAGTCTTGCAAATGTTGCTTCTGAAGGCTTTCTAGCAAGCACTCAGCGCGATTTCCAGATCGGGCGCGCACTGAGATATAAGCTATAACAAACTCCTAGTCCGCAGTGGGCTATGCCGCGCTATCTGCTCAAAATGACGATCCGCATGAAGCAGCATACACCCATGCTCCAGCGCCAGCGTCGCGATCAATATGTCTACTATGGGCACCGTCAGTCCCGCCCGCCGCAACTCACAGCCTAATCTATAGGCTCTCTCCCACACCGCCGGCGTCAGCTCCAGTTGTCCGAGAGCCTCTAAATCCTCTTTCAGCTCCCGAAATTCCCGCGAGGACCTCGTCCCACTGAGAAGCTCCAGCATCACGATCGGAGTTGTAGCTGCCCGCGAGGCTGCCAGCAGCTGCTCTACCTCATGGCGCACGACCACCGGACCGCCTACACGGAGTGCCGCAATCCAGACCGAGGTGTCGATCAGCACCAGCTCACTCATCGCGCCTCATCTCATCCAGCTGTTCACGTGTCAATGTCAGTTTCATCTGTCCGAGCTTGGCGCGCAACCGTTCCTGGCGCTTCTGGGCAATAATCGTGTGCAAAGCTTGTCGGACGACCTCTCGTTTGGTTGTGGCGCCTAAGAGCTTCATGGCCTCATGCAGCAAGTCCTCCTCTAGGTCAATAGTTGTCCTCACGGTGCCACCTCAGCACATATTTTACAGAAAATTCTTATGCATAACAAATATGCTTTTACAAAGCACAGACTCGTCGGCTTGCCAAGCACGTCTGTTCCGTTTATAGTCTAAAGCTATGTCGCTGATAGTAACCGACGGACTGATGCACCGCTACGGCGGAGAGATCGTCTTTGAGAACGTCTCTGTGGCTCTGCACCGGGGTGACCGGGTAGCGCTCATTGGACTCAATGGCAGCGGAAAATCAACGCTGCTCCAAATACTGGCACGTCGCTTGGAGCCCGCCGCCGGGCGCGTCGCCTATGCTCACCACTTGCGCATCGGCTACCTCGCACAAGAACCGGAACTTTGCAGCGAAAAGTCGCTCTACGACGAAATGTTAGGGGCTTTTGCAGATGTGCTGCAACAAGAACAAGAGCTGCAAGAACTGGAAAACAAGCTTGCGCAGGGCGATGCCCAAACGGCCCTCTTGGAACGATACGATGAACTGTTGGAAGCTTTTTGCTACGCAGGCGGTTATGAGTATAAGAGCCGCATAGCGCAAGTCTTGTCGGGATTGGGATTCAGTGCTGCAGATACAGAAAGACCCGTCTCACAGCTCAGCGGCGGCGAGCGCACCCGAGCTGCGCTGGCGCGTCTGCTGCTCGAAGCTCCCGAACTCCTCTTGCTCGACGAGCCCACGAATCACTTAGATTTATCAGGGCTTGAATGGCTCGAAGAGTATCTGTCGCGCTGGAAGGGCGCGTTCATCGTCGTCTCCCACGATCGCTATTTCTTAGACAGATTAGCGAATAAGATCTGGGAGCTGGAGTTTGGACGACTTCATGAGTATCCCGGGAACTATTCGCAATATAGCGCTCTGCGCCTGGCGCGGATCGAGCGCCAATGGAAGCTCTACGAAGAGCAGCAAGAGTTCATAGAGAAAGCAGAAGAATTTATCCGAAGGAATCTCGCCGGCGGCGACTTCCGCGCCAGTCAAGCTCAAGCTCGCCAGAAAGCTTTGGAGAAGCTGGAACGCATCGAGCGCCCCCGCGCGCCGAAGAAGATTCATCTCTACTTGGACGCCAAGCACCAGAGCGGCCAGCGGGTCCTGCGCGCGCGCGATCTTGCAGTTGGATATGGTGATAGTGTCCTGGTGCGCTGCGGTGATCTGCATTTACAACGTGGCGAACGCGCAGCGCTCATCGGGCCTAACGGCTCGGGCAAGAGCACGCTGCTCAGGACGATCTTGGGCGAAATCCCGCCTTTGCAAAGCGCTATCGAGCTGGGCCACAACGTTCAGATCGGTTATTTCAGACAGAGCCAGACCGAGAGCGCCGATGCCGACAAGACCGTCTTAGAAGTGATTTTAGAAAGCAAAGACGAGACGATCAGCGCGGCGCGCAATTATCTGGGGCAGTTTCTCTTTTCTGGAGACGATGTCTTTAAGAAGATCTCTGAGCTTTCCGGAGGGGAGCGCAGTCGCGTCGCATTGGCGCAGTTGGCACAGCTTGGGGGAAATCTTCTCTTGTTGGACGAGCCGACCAATCACTTGGATATAGACTCACGCGAAGTCTTGCAGGCAGTACTGAAAGAATATACGGGCACGATCTTGCTCGTCTCGCATGATCGCTATCTTATCAGAGCCCTCGCGACCCAGATCTGGGAGATCCGTGATGGGAAGCTTTATATCTATTCTGGAGATTACGAGAGCTATCGTTGGGAGCGCGCTCAAGAGAGCGCTACAGAAGAGCGCCAGACCGGCTCTGAGCGTGAATCTTCCCAAAAGAAGAGCGAAGAGCGACTGCGTTCTCCGGGGAAGGTGCAGCGCCAGCGCGAGCGTCAGCGAGCCAAGCTCGTAGCGCGAGAGAGCGAGTTAATCGCTCACGTCTCGGCGCTCGAACGCGAGATTACGCAGCTCGAGCGCAAAATGGAAGACCTGAGCTATGCCGGAGAGCACGAAAGACTGCGTGAGTTGACGGCGCACTATCAGCAAAAGCGTGCTGAACTGGAGAGCGCCTCTGAGCAATGGGCGCAGGCGGCCGATGAGCTGACGCGTGGAAGCCCAGAGACCACCTAAGTGGCCTTGCAACTTGCTAGATTCGCTTGCGCACTGCGCTGCTGACTCGATATGCCCCTTTCTTCACATCACATCGTTGCGCCCTCTTCTTACATGGAAAGAACCGAAACCGAAACAATATCAACCGAAATCGAACAGATCGCCGAGAAACCCACGCCTCCTGCCACGGCGGCGACGGTCATCGTCGTCGTCATCGTCGTAGTCCCGATACTCACGCTGCTCTCTGATCTCACGATGCTGTTGCTCCGGCTTCCGACTCTCGGATGTTGGGTTTGACGGTGTTACACGCTCGATGATCTTGTCAAGTTCTCCTCGATCAAGCCATACTCCGCGACATCGAGGACAATAGTCTATCTCGATGCCTTGTCTCTCCGCCATCACGAGGGCCTCTTCCTTGCATACTGGACAGTTCACTGGTCTACCTCCTCAGACTTTCGTACGAGCCAGTCACCCATCATTCTAAATCCTAAATTCTGTGCTGTCAATGATCTTGATCTATTGCTCAGATAACGACGGTTTTCTCGCATTTATGGTCATAGTGTTATGACTACTTTCCCTCGAGCGTGTCCTTCTTCTACGTATCGGATGGCCTCAGGAACCTCACTCAGCGTGTAACACCGGTCAATGACCGGCGTGACTTTGCCGGCTTCGATGAGTTCTTTCATAGCCATCAGGTCCTCTTTGTTGATCGAGGCTAGAAACCCGACCAGGGTCTGGCTCACAAACCGTGAGAGCAAAAGCGCTTTGAGAAAAAAACCCAGAGGGCCGACCCAGTTGCCCTTGGGGCCTCCGACTACGACAAAAGTCCCCTTAGAGATCAGGACGCGCCGGCAAGCAGACAACGAATGGTTCCCTATGTTATCGAGTATGAGATCGTAGCGCTGCTCGCTCTGGGTGAAATTCTCTTGGGTGTAGTCCATAACTTTATCTGCGCCGAGTGAGCGAACGATCTCGACATTTCTTGTGCTACACACGGCAGTAACGTGAGTAGAGAACGCTTTAGCAATCTGCACCGCGAAAGTACCCACCCCTCCCGCCGCGCCATTGATGAGAACTTTTTGGCCCGATTGAATGCGCCCCTGATCGCGAAGCCCTTGGAGAGCGGTGAGTCCTGCTATAGGCACGGCTGCTGCTTGCTCGAATGTGAGGGTGGTCGGTTTAGGCGCCAATGTCTTCTCGCGGGCACATACATACTCGGCGAAGGCACCAGTGCGCCCGCCGAAGACCTCATCTCCGGGCTGAAACTGCGTCGCGTTCCGGCCAATTGCTTCGACTATTCCGGAGAGATCAACCCCCAAGCGAGTGTTCTGAGGCTTTCTCAGTCCTGTTCCTAGGCGCATGATGTAGGGCGCGCCTCTCATATAATGCCAGTCGAGGGGATTGACGGAAGCCGCACGCACGCGCACTAAGACTTCATCGTCCTTGGGAGTGGGTTTTTCTATCTCTCTCAGCTCCAGAACATCGGGCGGGCCATAGCGTATGTATACGATTGCTCTCATAAAAGTTCTTTGCAGCTTGGGAGCATTATAGATACAAAGCAGTTTCTGAGCAAACCCTCCGCGAGACTGCCCAGCACGCGGAAATATGAAGAACTTTCGTGGTAACGTTCGCGCTCAGCCGCTTGCGAAGCGTAGCGAAGCAAGTCGGCTGCATGCGGTGTTGGGCCGCGCCTTAGGGTTGACGACCTCTTCAGGATGATTCCGTTAGCGTCTGTCGGTCTGCTCTAACTCGGCCAAAATCGTGTCTTCGGTGTCGTAATCAAAATCCTTGGAATCATATTCAGCCAAGGGATTTGCCCGTTGCCAGTCCACCGTCCGGCGCAGCGCTGCCTCCTGGGGCACGACTTCCATGTAGCCCAGCTCCGCCCGGATCCGGGTCGTATCCACCACCCAATGATGCTCATGATGCCCTTGAACCTTGAGGCGGTCACGAGGCACAACCACGATTCGGCCCGGCCAACCTGCCGCGCGGGTCACGCGCTGCACCCATTCCAAATACGACAGCCCTTCCGGTTCAGCCACGTTGTAAATCCGGTTCCTCGCTCGCGCCTGAGTGACCGCCAGTACGGTCGCCCAGGCCACATTCTCCGCGTACCCACGGGACCACCGCCACCGGGCCAACCCTTCATCAATCAGGATAACGGGGCGCTGGTCCATCATCCGCTTCACCAGATGAAAAGTCCGTCCCCCATCGTTGGGTCCGTATATCATCGGATAGCGCAAGACGGTTCCGGGCAATTGTGGATCGCTCAGGACGACCTGCTCTACCCAACGCTTCTCATACGCTTCCCCATGAATGGAAAGTTTCTCGCGCAAGGGTGCTTCTTCGGCCAAGGGAATGGGCTCGACTGGCCCCGGCTCGGTGCCGTGCAATCGGCCATAGACGCGATATACATCAATACTGCTGGGCACGACGACGCGTTGGGCAACACCCCGGAAGACGCGCAGGAGCATTTCGGCATCGTCGCGGGTGGCCGCAAGCATATCCAAGACGACCTCCGGGGCTAGCCGTTTGAACTCGCCGGCGAAGCGATTGAGCTCACGGCGTTCACCGAGGAGGCGGTTGACGGTGGAGGGTAAATCGGCGGAGTGCTGACCTCGATGAAATACCGTGACCTGATGGCCTTGGTCGACAAGGTAGCGGGTGGTGAATGGGCCAGTGAGACCCGTACCCCCGAGGATCAGGACTTTCATGATTTATCTCTATATATTCAGCGATTCGATGCGACCCAACGGCTGGGTTCAGCCGCCGCGAGCGCAGCGAAGCGGCCGGCTGCACGCGGTGTCGGGCTGCACTTATGATGACAACTCCGCGAGGATCTTCTGAACTTCTGATTTCAGAGTGGGAAGGTCTTCGGTGGCCGTGAGCCACACTTTCTCGATGTCCACGCCAAAGTAATCGTGGATCAGTTTGTCGCGCATCCCGGCAATATCCTCCCACGGGACGTGAGCATACTTGCTGCGCAACTCGCTGGACAGGCGCTTTGTGGCTTCGCCAATGATTTCAACTTGCCGGATCACGCCATCTTGAATCAGCGTGTCGCGCTTAAACATCACTTCATCCTTGCCTTGCAGATAGCTTTCGGCTTTGGCAATCGCGTCCAGAATGTGCCGAAGATAGACGGTCTCATCCGGCTTCATAGATGACTCGCAGATCACGCTTGATTCGGTCGCGGAGATAGGGACTGATCGCGGCTTCCGTGAGCAGGTCAACTTTCTGGCCGAGGACGGCAGAGATTTTTCGTTCGAGGGCGACCAGCGCCAGCAGACTCTTACGCTTGGAGAACTCCACCAACAAATCAATATCACTCTGCGCGTTCGCTTCGCCGCGTGCCATGGAGCCGAAGATGCTCAGCTTGGCCACATCGTTTTGGCGGCACACTTCTATCAATTTATTGGTATCGAAAGAAAGCGCGACCATAGGCAGCCTCCCAAACCTCACCCTTTCTCAATCAAGTACTCCAGATAATCCGTCTGAAACACATGAGTCGTTGCACCGAAGCTTCGTACTTGCACTACATCATAGACTACATTCGCTTTCATGTCAAGCGGCATCCGCAAGAGATGGGCGCGGTCGCAATTTCACCACCATTGATCGAACAATTACGAGGACCGCTAGAGCTTGACCACGCGCTTATGATGATGTATAAACGGATTCACTACATATCTATTCTATAGATATAAAGAAAGAGGGCAGATTATGAGTGAGAGACGTCGGGAGCCAGCCGAGCGTCGCGAGCGCTTTGAGACCGATTCACAAATAGAGGTCGCACGGCTCTATACGCCGGAGGACCTCTCCCCTAAAGAGGGAGGGGAACTCCCCTTCCCTTTAGGGAAGGGGCCGGGGGTTAGGTCATGGGAGGGATCTTCAGAAAGACTCGGCTTCCCCGGAGAGTACCCCTTCACACGCGGTATTTATCCAACGATGTATCGCGGGCGGCTGTGGACGATGAGACAATACGCGGGCTTCGGCTCTGCCGAAGAGACCAATGCCCGCTACAAATATCTGATCTCGCAAGGACAGACAGGGCTCTCCGTCGCATTCGATCTCCCGACGCAGATGGGCTACGATTCTGATCATCCCAGAGCGCTGGGCGAAGTCGGCAAGGCCGGCGTTGCTATCAGCTCGCTCCGAGATTTCGAGATTCTCTTCGACGGCATCGCTCTCGACAGAGTTTCGGTCTCGATGACCATCAACGCGACGGCGGCGATCCTCTTCGCCATGCACATTGCGCTGGCCGAGCGCCAAAGTGTGGTCAACGCGGGATTATCCGGCACGACCCAGAACGATATTCTCAAAGAGTACATCGCCCGAAAAACTTATATCTTCCCGCCGGAGTTTTCCATGCGTCTGGTCACTGATATTATTGCCTATTGTGCGGAGCGCTTTCCTCGATGGAACCCCATCAGCATTTCAGGCTATCACATGCGGGAGGCGGGCGCGACAGCGGCGCAAGAGATCGCCTTCGCTCTCGCCAATGGGATCGAGTACGTCAGCGCCGTCCGCGCGCGTGGGCTGAACGTAGATCAGTTTGCATCACAGCTCTCGTTCTTCTTCTCATGTGACTGTAACTTTCTTGAAGAGATCGCCAAGTTCAGGGCGGCGCGACGGCTCTGGGCCAACATAATGAAAGAGCGTCTTGGCGCACAAAAGAAAGAATCTTTGATGCTGCGCTTTCACACGCAGACCGGCGGCTCGACGCTGACGGCGCAGCAGCCCCTGAATAATATAATCCGCACGACGCTGCAAGCGCTCGCCGCGGTGCTCGGCGGGACTCAATCGCTTCACACGAACTCGTATGATGAAGCGCTGGCACTGCCCACCGAAGAAGCCGTGCGCATCGCGCTGCGCACTCAGCAGATCGTCGCAGAAGAATCAGGAGCTGCCGACACGATTGACCCCTTAGGTGGCAGCTACTATCTCGAATGGTTGACGAACCGGCTCGAAGAAGAAGCGCGTAAATATATTCAGAAGATCGTCGAGCTAGGAGGAATGCGCAAAGCAATTGAGATGGGGTTTGTGCAGCGAGAGATCGAGGAGAGCGCTTACAGAAAACAGCGCGAGATTGAAGAGCAAAAGCGTCTCATCGTCGGAGTGAATATCTTCACGAGCGACGAGCACCAGCCGCCCAAGATTCTCAAGATTGCGCCCGAAGTCATCGAGAAGCAGATCGCCAGATTGCACGAAGTTCGACGGACGCGCGATGGTAGCAAAGTTCGCGAGGCGTTGGAGAGACTGCGGGCAGCGGCGCGCACCGACGAGAACTTAATGCCCGCTATTCTCGATGCTGTCAAAGCCTACGCGACGGTGGGCGAGATCTGTGATGTCTTCAGAGCAGAGTTTGGGGAGTATCGGGAGCGGGTGGCACTGGGTTAATATGATACACGAGTTACCATTTCAGCCCGAGTTTTTTGGCCACTTCTGCAGCCGGTGATACCTTGGATGCCTTTGCGTTCGCGGGCGGAGCTTCGCTTCAAGCGAGCTTTGATCTTTCTGCGCAACTCTAACCCTTCACCGGGATCGCCCAGAAGCTCTAAGAGCTTTTGCTCCACAGTTTGCTCGATGAGCTCCTTGAATTCGCTGATCCTTAGGTCTTTCACTTGAGGCATGGTCTCCACTCCATCGTATTATTCACTGATATTGACGCATTTCGTACACGCTTCGTAACTGTGAAGTCAGCCAAAGTTCAGTTTCTGCGACAGGGAAGAGCTCAGTGAGCATTCGGGTCGGCCTGGAGGAGGACACTGGCCAACGCTCTACTATTAAGGCTTGCCGCATTCTCTCAAGTTTCTGATACTCAGCACTGTTAGAGTGTGTCAAGTTCTCCTGAAGATCCTCAAGGGACTCCCCTTGGGTTCAGTAATCGGGGAATCCGTCGAACGCGTTGTTAGACGGGGCGTGGACGCGCGTTCTCGTGCGGTGTGTTGTGTCCCTCACGCTGGATTCCGCGTGATAAAGTCCCGGACGCCTGAGATCAATAAAGCGACCTGGCCGGCAGAGTAGTGGTCGTAGAGGCCATGCGCGGCCTTGTTTCGAAGGTCAAGCCAGGCCGTCACATTCTTCTGATCAAGCTTCAAGTAAACTTTGCCGCTCGCTAGGTCCGCATTGAGCCGATCAGCTTTCTTCGGGGTGGCGCCACCGCCCGACTTGATTTCGATGGGAATGTTGGCCTTCTGGCACAGATGGCGCAGGTGTGCTTCAAGCGCGCTTCCTGCGATCACCGCGGCTGCGTCCTTGTAGCCCTCGTCGAGAAGGTGTTGGGCCATCTCGAGGAAGTCGGCGAAGAGTTCTCCGTGTAGAAGTTCCCTTTGCGACCGGAGATAGCCGAGCGATACATCCGCGCGCAGAGAATCCAGCACGCCGACAAGCTGTCGCGCGAGGTAGCTCGAATAGAGGCCGCCGTGCTTCATGATCTCTTCGCACTGGTCGACGTACACGGAGGGCTTGCCGGCGACCCGGTGAATGGCTGCGCGGGCGCGGGTGACAAAGCGGACCACCTCGTCCTTGGGCAGATCGGAGATGTCGTCATACTGCGACCTCTTCCGAAGGCCTGAAAATTCCTGTATCAGCTCGTCCAACTGCGCAATGACACGATCGTCGGGTTGCATGTCTCCAGTTCACCGTCTAACGCGGGACTCCGCACTCCCTGACCGCCTTTGTTAAGAACGTGCGTGTAAATCATGGTAGTTGTGACCGCACCCGCTCTCTGCATGGCCATCTCCACTTCAGCGATAGTATAACTAACATTCCCCCTTCCCGGCTGTCAAGCCCTCCACATAACTCAAACCGTCACCAGCTCCAGCACCTCGATCCGCGACTGGATAGGCCTGAGCTTCTTGATCTTGATCCAGACCACAGGCCGGTCGCCTGGCTGCTGGCTCTCGGCGAACTGGCGGCTCCATGCATTGAACTCTTCATCCCTCTCGATTTGGAAAAAGATGCGTGCCTCTCGGCCAATCTTCTCCGTGACCTCAGGATGCTCGATCACATAGCGATTGAACTCAAAGGCGAGATCCACAACCCGCTGGGCAAATGCTTGATCTTTCTTGCTCATCTTCTTACTCACGGCCACTCTCCTCTCAAAAACCGCTCACGGTAAACCGACCAGTTTTGCTTGATATCGCGCTCCGCGAGAGTGAGCGCTTCGTTAAAACCCAAGTGAAGTCGCTCCTTCTTCTGCTTTCCCTTAAGATTATACCGATCAATGTGGGCAAAGCCATGAGCTGTGTCATAGCGCTTTACAGGCTTGCCTTGTACCTCGAGCTGAACCATGAACTCACTCACTCGCCCCTTCCCGATGGCGTGCCTGATCCGGATAAGTACATCCGGTGGAAACGGGATCTCATACCTGGTTCTGATGACCTGTGGGGGCATCTACTTGTGATTATAGTGGATTTTGCAGAGGGCAGCCAACATTTAATCTGAGCCTGCCTCAACTAGCACTTTGGCTTTCTTTTTGCTCTTGACCCAAGCTGGCGCTCGCGCTTCTAAAATCTTCTTCAAGAACCGCCCTGTGTACGATTCCGGCACTTCGGCGACTTCTTCGGGCCTTCCTGCTGCGATGACCTGACCGCCCGCATCGCCGCCTTCAGGCCCTAAATCAATAATATAATCTGCCGTCTTGATCACATCTAAATTGTGCTCGATAACAATAATAGTATTGCCCGCATCTACTAATCGGTGCAGCACGTCGAGCAGTTTTTCAATGTCTGCAAGGTGCAACCCCGTGGTGGGCTCGTCTAAGATATAGAGCGTTCGTCCCGTGTCGCGCTTGCTCAGCTCGGTCGCTAACTTCACGCGCTGGGCCTCTCCTCCGGAGAGCTGCGTCGCCGGCTGCCCCAAGTGAATGTACCCCAAGCCGACATCGAAGAGCGTCTGTAGTTTGCGTCGGATCGCTGGATGGTTCTCAAAGAATGAAAGAGCTTCTTCGACGGTCATCGTCAGTACGTCAGCAATATTTTTCTCTCTATAGCGCACGTCGAGCGTCTCGCGGTTGTAGCGCCTCCCCTTGCAGACCTCGCAGGGGACATAGACATCGGGGAGGAAGTGCATCTCGATTTTTATTAATCCGTCGCCTTTACAGGCTTCACAGCGGCCGCCCTTGACGTTGAACGAGAAGCGTCCGGGGAGATACCCGCGCGTGCGCGCTTCGGGCACCAGCGCAAAGAGTTTGCGAATATCATCGAAGAGCCCGGTGTACGTCGCGGGGTTGGAGCGCGGGGTGCGCCCGATGGGCGATTGGTCTATCTCGATAATTTTATTGATCTGTTCTAGTCCCAAGATCGCGTCGTGTTCGCCGGGGCGCTCGACTGCATAGCCCAAGCGCTGGGCGACGCCGCGATAGAGGATCTCGTCAATGAGCGTGCTCTTGCCCGAACCCGACACTCCCGTGACGCAGACGAAGACTCCCAAGGGGAGCTGCACCCTGAGATCTTTGAGATTGTGCTGGCGCGCGCCGTGAACAGTTAAGAAGCCTTTGGGCTTGCGGCACTCCACAGGGACGGCGATCTGGCGACGCCCGCTCAAGAACTGTCCCGTGATCGAATCGGGATGGGCGTAAATATCTTCGATCGTTCCGGTGGCGACGATCTGGCCGCCGTGTTTGCCCGCGCCCGGCCCGATATCTACGATGAAGTCAGCTTCTCGGATGGTCTCTTCGTCGTGCTCCACGACAATAACGGTGTTCCCCAAGTCGCGCAGCCCTTTGAGGGTCTGGAGCAACCGGACGTTATCTCTTTGATGAAGTCCAATGCTCGGCTCGTCTAAGATATACAGAACCCCGACCAAGCCGGAGCCGACTTGCGTCGCCAAGCGAATTCTCTGCGCTTCGCCTCCGGCGAGCGTCCCCGCCGGGCGATCTAACGTCAGATACTCCAAGCCCACGTCCAAGAGAAACTTCAGTCGCGTTCGGATCTCTTTCAAGACTTGATGGGCGATCCATCTCTCGCGCTCGGTCAGCTCCAGCTCCGAGAAGAATTTATAGGCGTCCTTCACCGAGAGCGCGCAGACGTCCATAATATTTTTCTCGGCAATAGTAACCGAAAGACTCTCCGGGCGCAGGCGTCTCCCGTGACAAGCAGCGCAGGGGCGCTTGCTCATGTACTCTTCGATCTCTTCGCGCACGTACTCGGATGCAGACTCGCGATAGTGTCGCTCCAGATTTCTGATGACTCCGTTGAAGCCGGTTTCAAACGTTCGCGTGCGCCCGTAGTTATTCGTGTAGAGAAAGCGCACTTTCGTGCCATCTAAGCCATAGAGCAAGATATTGAGTTGTAGCCGTGAGAGCTTTCCCAAGGGTTTGTTCGGATCAATCTCGTATTTCTGACAGACGCCGGAGAGGACTCCCTTGAGCCACTTGCTGTGCGAATCCGCCCAGGGTATGACCCCGCCGTCGTTCAAAGATTTTCGGGGGTCAATGACCAGTTCCGGGTCGATCTCCGTCTTGAAGCCTAAGCCGGTGCAGGTGGGGCAAGAGCCAAAGGGGCTGTTGAACGAAAACAATCTTGGCTCGATCTTTTCATAACTGATCCCGCAGTCGGGACATGCGAAATGCTCGCTGAACAGAATCTCTCGCTTTTGATCGCCGACGTCTACGAGCACCAAGCCATTGGCTTTTTTCAAGGCTGTCTCGACAGCGTCAGCGATTCTCGTCTTCGTCTCCTGTCGGACAACAATGCGATCCACAACGATCTCAATCGAGTGTTTTTTCTTCTTATCGAGCGCGATTTCATCTTCCGTCAAGTCTTTGATCTCGCCGTTGACGCGGACGCGCGAAAAGCCCTCTTTGCGTAAATCTTCAAAGACTTTCTTGTACTCGCCCTTGCGCCCGCGCGCGACGGGCGAGAGTATCTGAATCTTCGTGCCCTCGCCCAATTCTAAAATTTGATCTACGATCTGCTGGGCAGTCTGTTGCGCGATGGCGCGACCACACTGATAACAATGGGGTTTCCCAATGCGAGCGAAGAGCAATCTCAGATAGTCATAGATTTCTGTCACGGTGCCCACAGTCGAGCGCGGGTTCTTATGAACGGTCTTCTGATCTATGGAGATCGCTGGGGAGAGTCCCTCGATAAAGTCAACGTCGGGCTTGTCCATCTGGCCCAAGAACTGTCGCGCATACGCCGACAAAGATTCGACGTAGCGTCGCTGGCCCTCGGCGTAGATCGTATCGAAAGCGAGTGAAGATTTGCCCGAACCCGAAATCCCCGTGAAGACGATTAATTTATTTCTGGGCAGTTCTAAATCTATATTTTTGAGATTGTGTTCGCGTGCGCCGCGAATGATGATCTTGTCGGAAGACATAATTCCCCTCTTAGGAGCGGCAAGCGTGCTCCCGCGTGCGCTTGACCTTGCGCCATTCGACGGTACGGCCTGCTTTGACGTCTCGCAATCCTCGCTCTATCTCCGCAGAGAGCTCTTCATCCTTAAGAATCTCGCGGGTGGCTTCCCACTCTTGTAATTGCTGGACAAAGTTCACGAAATTTTCTACGACCTCATCGGGAAGCTCATCAATAAGGCTCTTAGCGCGTTGCTTGATTGCGTTCACGATCGAAACCTCCCCACCTAGAAAAGCTACGGAGATGATAGCACACCCAACGAGGGTGGTACAAGTTGCTGTTTTAGTTCGAGCTTCGCTTGAGGATACGCACTCTTCGACCATCAGTAGGATTTAAATAGCGATTTGGCCAACTCGCCCCAGCCATTCGTTCCTTCCTCAATACGCCTTGGCGAAGATCGCTTGCTCCTTCGCCTCTTTCCCACAATAGATGCAACGACCCGAACTTCTTGGCTGTTCAAGCGGGATGCAGCGCGTCGTCGCTTTGGTTTCGGTTTTGATCTGCGCTTCGCACTCTCGCGCGCCGCACCAATACGCTCTCACAAAACCCCGACTGCCCTCGCCCTCCATAAATTCTCTAAATCTCTCGTAATCGTCCAGCTCCACGGTGTTCTCGTCTCTGAATTTCTTCGCCCGCTCGAAGAGATTCTTCTGCATCTCGTCCAACAGTGCCAAGACTCTCTCAGCGAGCTGATCTTGCGAGACGGAGAGCTTCTCTTTGGTCTCCCGTCGCGCCAGCACCACTTGACTCTTTTGAATATCTTTCGGCCCGATCTCGATTCTTAGGGGCACGCCGCGCAGCTCCCACTCGTTAAAGCGCCAGCCGGGAGAGTACTCTTCACGAGCATCTACTTCGAGTCTCACTCTCTCGCCCAAGGCGCGCTTGATGCGCTCGACGCCCTCTAAGACGTTCGTCTTCTCGTTTTCATTTCCAGACTTCCAGATGGGCACGACGATCACTTGAATCGGCGCCAGTCTCGGAGGGAGAATCAGCCCCTGATCGTCCCCGTGTGCCATAATAATCGCGCCGATCATGCGCGTGCTCATCCCCCAGCTCGTCGTCCAGCAGTGCTGCAACTGATTATTTTTATCTAAATACTGAATCTCGAAGGCTTTCGCAAAGTTCTGGCCGAGATTGTGAGACGTGCCCGCTTGCAGCGCGCGCCGGTCGCCCATCATCGCTTCTATCGTATAGCTGCGCAGAGCCCCGGCGAACTTTTCGCTCTCGCTCTTGCGCCCGGCGATGACGGGGATCGCCGCTTCGTTCTGGGCGACGTCCACATAGACATTGAGCATTTTGAGAGTCTCTTCTTCGGCTTCTGCTTCGGTCGCATGCGCCGTATGGCCCTCTTGCCACAGAAACTCTAGAGTTCTGAGAAAGAGTCGCGGGCGCAGCTCCCAGCGCACGACGTTAGCCCACTGATTGATGAGCAACGGCAGGTCTCTGTAAGACTTGATCCATTGCTTGAACATGTGCCCAATAACTGTCTCTGACGTGGGCCGGACGACGAGGGGCTCTTCGAGTTTTTCGCCGCCGCCGTGGGTGACCACAGCCAGTTCGGGCGAGAAGCCCTCGACGTGTTGGGCTTCTTTCTGAATGAAGCTCATCGGAATAAAAAGCGGGAAGTAGGCGTTCTTATGTCCGGTGGCCTTGAAGCGCCGATCTAGTTCTCTCTGGAGATTCTCCCAGAGGGCGTAGCCATAGGGGCGGATGATCATGCAGCCGCGCACGGGGGCGTAGTCGGCCAACTCGGCGCGCTGGACGACTTCGTTGTACCAAGCAGAAAAGTCTTGGCTTCTGGGCGTAATCTTCTCGTCGCTCATCTTTGGTTCCTCGCTGATGATGCTTTGCGGGATGGGATTATCTTAAGGGGAGCGGGTGAAGCGTGCAAGCGTTGATTGGACTTTCGGTGCTTTCCGGGAGATCTTCGCTCCCAAAGCTGTCTAAGTACAGTTCGACGGCTTCCCTGAGATTTTCTTTGGCTCCTTCCAAGGTCTTCCCTTGGCTCACCACGCCTAATTCCACGCAGTGGGCAACGTACCAGCTTTCTTCTTTAGTGATGACTGCTGTGAAGCGTTTGGACATAGATACCTCTCTTGTCCCCGACACAAACTATCTTTGCGGATGGACCATCTTAAGCAAAGCGAGTGAAGCGTGCAAACAACACTTCTTCTCATTCAAGCTCTAAGCCTTTGAAGAAAGCTCACGAGAGCAGCAACCAGCACTGTGTTTGACCGAATCGTTGAGGAGCTCGGTTGGCTGGGGCGGCCGCTCTATGAGTACGGGAAGAAATTGTTAGAGACACGAGGAAGTAAGCGCAACTAAAAAGAATCAGCCCCGCGAACATTCGCGGGGCTGGCCGTAAGCGTTGAGGGCTGCCCACTTACTTCTTGGTGGCCTTGTCCAATCGTTCTTTGAACCGGGTGCCTTCATATTTTCCGCGCATATAGTCGGCACTGTGAACTGTCTCATCGATCATTCTGCCAAGCGTGTTGAAGATGCTGTTGTAAGCCGACCCTTCTTCCACGCCTTTCAGAAAGCCTTCTCGATACTCCTTTTCTTTCTTCTCAGACATCTTTTCGTCACCTCCTCCCGCGATTTGGTTTGGTGACAATCGCTGCGTTCTTTATACCACATCGCAAGTCGAGATTTTTCTGTTTGGGAGCCATGTCGCTAGATTTGAAGACAGATATTTCATGGAAGAGCAACTTTTCAGACAGCTTTGCAGACAATCAACCAACCAAACCAGGCTTTACGGACAGAATTTGATCTTTGCGCGCGTAAAGTCAGTCAAGCATTTTTCCATAGTCAATATGGCGCAAACAGCATTTGAAGGAGCCCACTCTTCGTAAGTTAGCAAACTGCACAATTCTGTGGGCATTTTAACGACCCGTATTGTCTTTTGCTCATAGGACTCTTTACTGTGGACGATTTGTTCCAGTGGTTGGTTGGTTTCAGCATAAAAGAGAAATTCAGGTTGACCAGTGAGCAAGTCTATCGAGAGACCAAGACAAGCAAGTTCACTGGCACGAATTTGGAGATCAGCTAATTCGCGCCTGCTTTCCCGTGCTGCTGCCTTAAATGGATCAGGAAGACCATTCCTGAGGTCTTTATTCGGATGGATATTCCCCGCGGTAGAGGTTTGCCATGCTCCCGGATAATGAGCTAGTTGTGATCTGCTTTCCCGTTTGACCAGAAGACATTCGTATCTTACGGGCCCCTTTTTCGGCAGGAATGTAGGATGCACGATCAATGTAGTCAAGCCTGGAGTGTTCGCAAGGAGAGAGAGATGCAAATCTCGTAAACTGTCGAGATCAGGAGCGTACTTAGCACGAATGCCATCGGAGATTCCAGCTAGGAACTCCAAATGAATTTGATGGTTGGAGGCTAAGAAATCAAAATATTCAGCGTGGCAAAAATCAAGGTTGATATGTTCGCGCTCTGTTATTTCCCGAGTTGGATCAATTTGGATGCGCTGTAATTTCAGTAGTGGGCCATTCCACAATTTCAGCAAGCTGGTGTCACATTTGTGGGACCAATCGTCTTTTATACTTTGTATGTCAAAGGGGGGTCTATATTGACATCTAGCTTGAATATCGCAACGAGCACGCTTTCGAATCTGACAGTTCTCGCAATCAGCCCAACTCACATGGAAGTGCTCGCGCTCAAAGATGTAAGCGTCACTTGTGAGTATCCGGGCAGGAATAACAAGATCTCCAGCTTTGAAGCAATCGTCACGGTGAATGCCAACAGGTAATCGAAGGCCGTAGAAAAAGATCCCTTGATCGCGTGAGAACCCTATTTTGAGAACGATGTTCCTCTCTCGCCATGTTTTTTCATAAACGTTCTCTAAAGAATCGTTTAGTCGACGAAATTGAGTGCGAATTGACTCGCGCGCAACGCGTTTTTCCTCTTTATGTAATGAATTATAGCTGCGAATTGCTTGTGGCCATGAAACGGTGGATTGTGGGGCGTCAAGCAGAGGTTCTAGTAATTGCTTCTGCCGGGGAGAAGGATTGGCTTCCGCGATAATCTTTTGCAATGTCCGAAGATCTTCATCCCGAAAATACCATAGAGGCAATTTGAACACCCCTGCTCGCTCAGGGAGCTATTCTTCTTCGTAAATGATCGCCTTTTCTTTTTCGACGTAAGGCCGAATATACCGACTCAGAAAGCCCTCCGTCACAAGATCCACGGGCCGACCGAGTCGCTCGCTCAACTCCTCCCGGAGATGCGCAAGCGCAAAAAGTCCTATCGGCTCTCGGAACTTCACGAGAATATCAATATCACTCTCTGGAGAATCTTCACCTCGGACGACGGAGCCAAACAGAGCGATCTTCGTGGCTCCGTGAGGCAAGAGCACCTCTAGAATCTGCTCCCGAAGCCCTGTAAGTCTTTGGGCAGCTAATACTTTAACGGTCAAAGGACCAGCTCCTCATTGCATCCAACAGAGATTATACTTAATCTGTGAGCTTGGCTCTCAACTCACAATCCCAATCGGTTCCTCTAACGTCGTCGCAGCTCTTGCGCTCTCGGCAGCGCGAAGGCGGCTCCATTGATAGCTATAAGCGACTGATCGGCAACCGCTCGCTCGACAAACGCCAGATCCACGCCCGCAGGGCTGGCTCCCCTCTCCAGCGTCAGAGCAGCATCTATATCGAAGCGCTGCGGTAGCTGAATGTATTGATTATAAATGGGATCGCCGATGCGACGCCCTTGAGAGTCAAAGACCTGCCCTTGATAGATCACAAACTGTAACTTCGGGCTCCAGAAGCGATGACTGAACTCTACGGCAAGCTTGGCCCAGTTCCCTTCGCTCGTCTTGACGTAGATGACCGTCCCCTGAATTCTGCCTGAGCCTCCGCGATGCTGCTCCAACTCGGCCCGCGTCAGCTCGGATCGGTCATACGATGCAGCGGCGAGCATCTCATAGCCGATCTCGTCGAAACCCAGATGGTCAGCGATGAGCACAGACTGTACCAGAGCCAGAGTGATTGCGAGCGCAATCGCCGCGCCCATCACTGTGAGCAGGCGCCCGTAGGTCAAGCCGCGCTTGCGGGGTTGTGGACTATTCATGCAGAACCTCCTGACCTAACCCCAACCCCTTCCCTAAAGGGAAGGGGCTGGGAGAGAGGTGGAGTTAGGTTTTCTCGATACGCACGAACTCCTCGGTCACTTCTTTCACTACGCCGTCAATGCTCGCATGGTGCGCGACACTCAAGAGATTAAAGTCGTTCATAGGGCCATCATCTAACGGTTTGGCAATCTTCTCGCCGATCTTCACTTTATCCCCGACCTTGACGGTGGGCAAGCTGGGTTTGCCCTTGGGACCGTCTTGGTGCATGAAAATCTTGACTCTTGAGATTTTGTCGCGAATATCTAACAGATCTTTTGGTGTGGGGTGCCAGTCCAAATAGCGCTCCAGGCCCAATCTCTTCATGGCTTCGGGAAGGGTGTCGTCCCAAGTGGGCGCGGGCTGGCCCGGCAGAGGGCGCAGACTGACTTGGTCAGCAACGTATTTTGCAGCCTCGATCACCAGAAAGCCGTTGGTCTTCTTGGTGACGGCGTGCTCGCCGACGTTTACTTTGTCGCCCATCAGCGGGCCGCCGTCAAGGACAGCTAATTTGTTATATCTTGTCGTGTCTACGCCGACCATGGCTAAAATATCTATCAGATACGTGCCGACAGGGGCGAGCACCACTACTTGCTTGGTCACCTCGCCGTAGACGTTGAAATACTTTTCGGTGACGGGTTTGCCCTGAAAGAGCGCACGATACATATTATAGACAGTTTCGACGTTATTGACTGTAACTCCGACGTGCAAGGGGATCTTTCCCGGCGGGACTTCTTGCCCCGTGACGGACTTCGTCAGCCATTTCTCTTCGCCCATGCCGTAAATACTGGGCGTGTAGCGAATATCGAAGCCGTATCTCTCTTTCAGGGGCTCCAGGAGCTTCTTGTCTTTTTCTTTGGCCCCAATGAGAATCTGCTCAAACCCGAAGATCTTTTTCAGCGCAACAAAGATCTCAACAAACGCATCGGCTTGGCTGATCAGTAAAATCTTGTCGGCTTCGTAGCCGGGTTCGCCCTCCTCGGCGTTTACAATCAGCGTTTTCGTCGGGCTGAAATACTTAAAATACGTGGGAAAGCCTGCGCCGCCTGCGCCGATCAATCCCATCTCGCGAAAGAGCTTTATTGTGTCTTCTCGCGATTGTACAGTAGCAGCAGCCATAGTCTCGATCTCCTTTTTCGCCGGGCACTAAATTAGCTGTTTCCATCATAAAGAGACTTCTGTTCTTTTTCAACGGGAGCGTGGGGCTTCGGATTTGCTTCGCAGGGTTAAGACTGCTTTGGCAGCAGCTTGGGCAGCTTCGCGCAACTTCTGTAGATCTACGCTATCCCCAGGGGGTGCAGTAGCCAGAATAGCAACAAAGAGCGCGCCCTCCTGCCAGAAGGCTCCTACTTCGCCCTCGTCCGTAGCCAGCTCGACGGTGACCCCGTCTAGGGTTTGTCTCTCTGATTTCCCATAAGGGATGAGCAGATTTCGCGCCTCGCTGATCTTAGCAGTATCTTTGAATCTGAAGATCGCGATGCCCAGATGATCCACCTTGCCGCTCCAAGGCCCGCCGGGAGCAGACGTGTAAGACGCATGGGCGGAGTGGTCCTCTCCGGGGAAGATCGGGTCAATGCGAGATTCTTTGTTGACCAAGATAAAGCCTTCAATAGCATCGGGAATTAAGCTTCCCGGTGTCGGAACGGGTGGCAGCGTCGGCCTCAAAAGAAAGATGGCTCCGAGCGCGATAGCGACAACAGCCAATACCAGCCACACTGGATTATTCATATATCCCCCTCAAGATGGTCATAAAGTTCTTCGTCAAGCTTACGGCAGAAGATCGGCAGCGTCAAGATGGTCGGGTCGGTGCGCCAAGAGATTGTTACCAGGGGGAGGTGTGGCGCTGGCTGAGAAAAGCGGGCATCCTCTCACGGGCAAAGTTTTGGAAGAGTGCCCAGGGAGGAGGCCCACTATGGAACTATCGTACCAGGAAGTCTACG